>NZ_OZ244205.1:2325000-2502500 GCF_965216895.1 Nisaea sp. | reverse complement strand
TCTCGCCGAAAGCCCAAGGGTTCCTGCGCAAGGCTAATCCGCGCAGGGTGAGTCGGCCCCTAAGACGAGGGCGAAAGCCGTAGTCGATGGGAATCAGGTTAATATTCCTGAACCTGGTGGGACGTGACGAATATCGGAAGCCGTACATTCTTACTGGATTGAGTGTGCGGCCTGGATGTTCCGGGAAATAGCCCCACCGTATAGACCGTACCCCAAACCGACACAGGTGGGCTGGTAGAGCATACCAAGGCGCTTGAGAGAACAACGTTGAAGGAACTCGGCAAAATGCCCCCGTAACTTCGGGAGAAGGGGGACCTCCGCTTGGGCAACCAGGTGGGGGTGGCACAGAGTAGGGGGTGGCGACTGTTTACTAAAAACACAGGGCTCTGCGAAGCCGCAAGGCGCGGTATAGGGTCTGACGCCTGCCCGGTGCCGGAAGGTTAAGAGGAGAGGTGAGAGCTTTGAATCGAAGCCCCGGTAAACGGCGGCCGTAACTATAACGGTCCTAAGGTAGCGAAATTCCTTGTCGGGTAAGTTCCGACCTGCACGAATGGCGTAACGACTTCCCCGCTGTCTCCAACGTTGGCTCAGCGAAATTGAATTCTCCGTGAAGATGCGGAGTACCCGCGGTCAGACGGAAAGACCCCGTGCACCTTTACTACAACTTTGCAGTGGTATCAGGAAATGAATGTGTAGGATAGGCGGGAGGCTTTGAAGCACCGGCGCCAGCCGGGGTGGAGCCACCCTTGAAATACCGCCCTTTTGTTTTTTGATATCTAACCGCGGTCCGTGATCCGGATCCGGGACCCTGCATGGTGGGTAGTTTGACTGGGGCGGTCGCCTCCCAAAGAGTAACGGAGGCGCGCGAAGGTAGGCTCAAGCTGGACGGAAATCAGCTGACGAGTGCAATGGCATAAGCCTGCCTGACTGCGAGGCCGACAGGCCGAGCAGAGACGAAAGTCGGTCATAGTGATCCGGTGGTCCCGCGTGGAAGGGCCATCGCTCAACGGATAAAAGGTACGCCGGGGATAACAGGCTGATACTCCCCAAGAGTCCACATCGACGGGAGTGTTTGGCACCTCGATGTCGGCTCATCACATCCTGGGGCTGGAGCAGGTCCCAAGGGTTCGGCTGTTCGCCGATTAAAGTGGTACGTGAGCTGGGTTTAGAACGTCGTGAGACAGTTCGGTCCCTATCTGCCGTGGGTGTTCGAGACTTGAGAGGAGCTGTCCCTAGTACGAGAGGACCGGGATGGACGCACCTCTGGTGGACCTGTTGTCGCGCCAGCGGCACAGCAGGGTAGCTAAGTGCGGAAAGGATAACCGCTGAAGGCATCTAAGCGGGAAGCCCCCCTCAAAACCAGGTCTCGCCGAGAACCGTGGAAGACCACCACGTCGATAGGCCGGGTGTGGAAGCGTGGCAACATGTGAAGCTAACCGGTACTAATCGTTCGATCGGCTTGATACCAAACTCATACAGAACCAAATACCGGACCGCAGAGCGAAAGCACTGCAGCCGAAGCAGACATCCAAAAACACGAACACCGTTCATCGCATTCCTCATTTATGACCTGGTGGTCATGGCGAGGGGCCCGCACCCGATCCCATTCCGAACTCGGCCGTGAAAACCCTCCGCGCCAATGGTACTTCGGCTCAAGCCGCGGGAGAGTAGGTCGCCGCCAGGTCATATATGAGGAAAAACCAAAACACCCTTAACCTCTCGCAATGACACACCCATATCGCGGGGTGGAGCAGCCCGGTAGCTCGTCAGGCTCATAACCTGAAGGTCGCAGGTTCAAATCCTGCCCCCGCAACCAAGAATTAACGCCGCAAGTTCAATCGCTTGCGGCGTTTTTGATTCCAGCCTCGATGTCCGGAAAATCTCGTTTGCGCCATTCTTGCGCCACTGATGGACGGCGCCACTTTCACCATGGCCGTTCCGTGAAAACGGGATTCGCAGTATTCTGTAACTCAGACAACAAGTTCATACAGGTACGGAAATGGCGTCGATCAGGAAGCACGGCGGCAGCTGGCAGGCTCGTGTCCGCATCAAGGGTTACCCGCAGCAGACCAGGACATTCGACCGGAAAGTCGATG
Source organism: Nisaea sp. (assembly GCF_965216895.1). Lineage (GTDB taxonomy): Bacteria > Pseudomonadota > Alphaproteobacteria > Thalassobaculales > Thalassobaculaceae > Nisaea. Next base: position 2,500,404 of record NZ_OZ244205.1, on the reverse strand, counting down.
CCCAGAAGTGGACAAATGAGACCGAAGCCCAAATGCGCAACCGGCGGTACGTCGATACGAGCGCGCATGCCGGCAAGACGCTCGACGATCTTCTGGTTCTTTATGACGACCGTCATGCGAATGCTCGCAAGGGGCACCAGCACTCGGCACTGGTCAAGATGTGGCGACAGGACCCGATTGCGCGGCGGGGTCTCGATACGCTGACGGCAGCGGACTTTGTCGATATCCGCGAGGCGCGGCTCAAAAAGGTCCAGCCGAAGACTGTGCGGGAAGATCTGCTGATGTTCCGGCATGCCTTCGATCTTGCGCGGGTCGAGTGGGGCTTCAATGGTTTGCAGAACCCGTTGGCTGACGTTCGGATTCCGTCTGCCGGCAAAGGTCGCGATCGGCGACTGAAGCCGGGCGAGGAGAAGCGGTTGATTGCAGGTGCCGGGCCGCGGTCCATTCTCGCCGCTGCGATCCGGCTCGCGCTGGAGACTGGGATGCGACGCGGTGAACTGGTGAAGCTCGATTGGCGCTATGTCGACCTCGATCGACACGTGGTCCATCTGCCGGAGACTAAGAACGGAGATCCGCGCGACGTGCCACTCTCCGACGAGGCGGTCGAGGTGTTCCTTGAGCTCGGGCCATGCGATCTCGGCTCGGTCCTTGGCGTGTCTGGAGATCAGTTGGGCAAAGACTTCAGGGAGGTGCGTGACCGGCTAGGGATCAAAGGATTGACGTTCCATGACTTGCGTCATGAGGCGACCAGCCGTCTTTACGAGCTTGGTACGCTCTCCGACATGGAGGTGGCTCACGTCACCGGTCACAAGACGCTGCAGATGCTGAAACGATACACGCACCTGAAAGCGGAGAAGATTGCCGAGAAACTTCGTCGAAAGGCGAGCTGATGATCGGCTGGTTCAAGAAGAAAGAGAAAGTATCGGAGCAACCGGTGTTCAATCCGAGCGCCTTGCCGAAGGAGCAAGTCACGCGCGGGCCCGCTGCTGGACAGGCTCAGTTGAAACGGCAAAACGGGCATCCGCAGCATGGGGGCATGCAAGTGAGGCGGCCGGTGCAGCATCCGCAGCCGCCGCAGCGGCCTGCAAGCGATGGACTGCCTAATGATCCCAGGTCCCGGGGCCAGGGCAGGCAAATTCAGGCCAATGGCAAAGCACCGTCGATGCCTCCCGCACAAGGCCGTCCGTCGGGTGCTGCTCAGCCTCAGGGGGCTCAAGGGCAGGGGGCACAAGCGCAGCGTCGGATGTCCTCTGCACCTCAACCCACGAGAACGCAGGCGCCGGTATCCCGGCCGCAAGCCCCGTCGTCGCCTGCGCCAGCGAACAATCCATCGGGGCGCCAGGGGCAGATTGCGCAAGGATCGCAGTCTGGCGAGAACCGGTCCTCCGCTTCACAGCCGGGAGCCGGACAGGTATCCGGCCAACGAGCCCAGAAAAAGCTGCAACCGGACCGCCGGACTGCGTCAGACAAGCATTCCTCCCAGTCTGCTCAGGTTGAGCAACCTTTGCCTGCTCCGAGACCACGCCCGCTTATTGATCCTCGATACGGGTATCCGGGTGGGCCGGAGGGGCCGGTTCTGGTCTTCTGGAGGGGAGTGCATCGCGCAGCCAAGGACCTCGAAGGCTTGCATGATTCGTTGGAGAAAAAAACCGACAACGCAGAGGTCCTGGACATGCGCGACCTCGCTATCCTTGAGATTCTCAAAAGGCTGACTCAGATGCAGCAGGCAGCGGAGTCTGCGGTCTCGCCTGCGTTCAATGCATCTCGTGCCAAGGCTCGGGATAAATGGATCGAGCGTAAGGAGAACCTTGATCTTAAGCGCTTTGATTCTGCGCTGCGTGGCCCGGAGAAAAGTCTGAGCGTGCCCGGAGATCCGAGCAAGTGCCTGAATAGCTTGTCAATTAGCCTTGTTCGCAATCCATCGTATCTCTGGCATGCCGGCGTTGTGGGGAGTCTTCAGTACAAGATCGCGCGTGCCGAAGCCTATTTGCGGACGATCTCGGAGACACTCGCTCCCTCGACAGAAGAGCGCTACGACCGATCCAATCGAAAGACCAAGGTCGAGCCCTGGACCGAGGAAAAGTGGCTCAAAATCAAGAGGCCGACGCGTCGCAACTACATCGCGTCCATGCGCCGAAAGCTGGGCGCCTTGTTGGAAGGGGAACTCTCTGCGGCAAAGCAGCCAGATGATGTACTCGAGCAGGCGATGCGTGATGAACTGAAATGCGATCAGCATCTTGCGAGGGAATTGGTCGATGTTCACAAAGAGCAATGCTCCATCAGTCTGGGCACTCTGCTGATCCGGCTTTCCTGGCTGGAGATCTGGGCGGGTCGTACAGGCGATCCGGCGAATCCGAGCGAGAAACGCAAAAGGAAACTGAAGGGTTTGCCCGACGATTGGGTAGATCAGGTGCTCCGTTCGATCCGCTCGGATGCCAAGTGGCGGACAGCTGCCGCGGTGATGGCGCTTGCCGGAGCGAGGCCGGCCGAAGTCTCGGGCTCTCGGTCTGCGGTCGTCACCTATGACCCGGAAGCACACACCCTGACGTTCGATATCGAAGGGGCAAAGGTCAAGGGTGATAAGGGCCAGGTGCATCGCAGTCTCACGATCCGCCCGGATGAAAGCTTTGCCTGTAAGCTGGTCATCGATGCCTGCCTCGAAAGCGGGGGCACGGCAATTGTCGGCGTGGCTGATACCGATAAGTTCAGAGACAAGCTGAATGCGCGGATCAAGGCTGTGATCAAGAAGCCCGGAGTATCCTGTTATTGCTTCCGCCATCAGGTCAGTTCAGACATCAAGAAGCAGGGTGAGGATCCACAGACGACTGCAAAAGCGCTCGGGCACCGATCGACGAGGACGCAGGTCGGATATGGGGCAGCGCGCACGGGGCGGGCTGGAGGCCCGAAGCTGCTGGATGCAGATGCATCTGCTCCCGTGCGTCAACCGGAGCGCCTGAGACCATGGGATCAGAAGTCCGAACCCAAGGCCGAACAGTCGGCGGAAGACCTGTTCAGCAACATTCCAAAACCCTCTTGAGAACCGCTATCCTGAACTGAAAAGGGCCCAGGCATTTGCCTGGGCCCTTTATGCTGTTTGCTCAAAACTGTGACTGTTCACCGGTCGGCCAATTCTCTCATCCATCGCTTGACGACGCTTTCCAGCCAGCGCAGCCGCTTGCCGATCCGGATGGGCGGCGGCAGGGTCTCCGGGTAGGCGTGCAACGCTGTATAGAGGGCTCTGCGCGAGGGAAGGCAGAGCAGAGATACCATCTCATCTGGTGTCAGAAGGCGTTCATTCATGTAAATCTCCGTGAGTATCCTCATTTATCCAATTATAAAATTTAGATATGAAAACACCGAGTGAAAAAAATTATGCATCTAAACTTTTTTACCTAAACATATATAATCTATATGATGTGTTTTGTGTGGTTATTTGCTTTGTTATTTCAAGATGAGTTCAAAAAATAAAGTTAATAAAGAGGCTTAACGAGAGATAATTAAGGGCATAAAGGTGGAGGTGCTCTTGAGGTTCGAGCCCCTGCATACTGTTGGCGGCCAGGTCCTGCAGGCGCCGGATCGCGCGCCTGAAGGTCGGATTGGGCTGTTACCGGCCAAAATAGGTGAGCCAGCTGTGTCTCCCGGAGGGTCTCAAGACCCATCGAAATGGTCTCTCGGCAGGGAAGTTCGATGTTCAGCGTCATCAGCAGCGCGCTTCGGGCGTCCAGTCATGCCTCTCTGCGCTTCGCCGGATGGTTCCGAGTGGAAGCAGCTTCATTGCCCGGAAGACACCGCATCGCGCCTCCACCGCTTCGGCAAGGTCCGGGGGAGTCGTTGATCGAAGACATCGAAATACCGCCGATCTTCTGCACCCACTCCGAGGTGGTACTGCCGGACGATAAGAACGCGGCGGGGGGCGCGCGCAGGCGATCCAGGGTGACCCGGATCGCCTGCCTGACGGGCCGCCTCTGAGGACGAGTCTTGCGCGTACTCGCCGCAAGTCCCGGCTATGCGGCGGAGTTCTTTCTTGCGGACACGATGATGCATCAGAGCGGCTCTGGCGGCGCCGAGTGATGGTACCAAGTTGATAAAACGTAACGTGAACATGCGGTGTCGATGCGCCGCGCTCACTTGCTACAATAAGTGGGGTGGAGACAGCTTGCGATCGCATTCGCTTAACTGTTTCCACCCCCTTTAAGCGGAGTGTCTCCACCCCGTTTATAAGGGGGGTGGAGATGAGGCCGTTGGTCTTCGACCGCGCCCCGAAAGGGACGCGCTCGTGAGAGGTGTCGAAGGCCGGCGGCCGAATTGGTCGACATGACAGCAGACCGGGCAGGGAAACTCTCCTCCAATACTGGAGAGGGGCTTGGGTCGAATGGGCCATGCCCAGCGCCTCAATGCAGCATCCGCGGCCCGTCGACACTCGCCCCGATCGCGGCCAGCAGCGCCGCCCTGATCCGCCGGATGCTCTGGCCCTCGGCGAAGGCGTGCTCGAGCATCCGCTCCGCTTCCGGATGGATCTCCGGCAGGGCGAAGGGATCGACACCGAGTTCTTTGGCGATATCGGACTTGAGGCTGTCGAAGATCACCGACAGTTGCTCCGCATTGGGCGACTTAACCCGCACGATCGTCACGCGGTTCAGCAGCGGCTCGGGCAGTCCGGCAAGACAGTTCGCCGAAAGGATCCAGTTCACCGCGGAGAGATCGGCCGCCGTGCAGAGATACTCGTCGTACCAGCCTCGCGCGGTCTCGGGCTCCAGCATCGCCAGCAGCGTGTCGACGATACGACCGTTGTGCCGGGAGAGACCCGCCTTCTCGACCTCGTCGACGAGGATCACGGGGTTGGCGCAGTTGCCGTCTCGAATCGCACGCAGGACCGATGAGGGCTCGCCCGTCGACCATCCCTTGGAGGTGCCGGCCAGATCCCGGTTGTCGCTGGTGCCCCCGCAGCCGATGGTCCTCATGGGCAGTCCTGCGAGCTCGGCGAAGCGCCGCGCGAAGCGGGACTTGCCGGTGCCGGGCGCCCCGAGGAGAAGCAGCGGCCGGATCCTGATGGCCGAGGATGCATCTTTGCGGAGACGCTGGAGCGAGAGGTCGCGGCGGATGTGGTCGACGACATCCTCCATCCAGGGGAACTCCCGCGCGAGCGCGCGCACGACCTCGTTCGATCCGTTGCCGAGAAGCGGCACGGGCTCCGCCAGACGGTCCCATCCCTGGCGCTTCAGCTCCTCCTTTGGAACATATCCACGGAGCACGGACAGCATCGCCACGCCTTTACCGGGTTGGTCTTTCTCGATTGCCGGGAGATCGGGCAGGACAGAACCGCTGCCTCGTGCAAGATCTTCCTTTTCGAGCGCTTCGCGCGTTGCACCGGTGTCGGAAAGATCGCCGGCCGCAGAGAGGATTGCAGCCGCGGCGCGATAACAGACGCGCGCCTCGTAGTCGGGAAGCACCTCGAAGGCCGCCGCCAGAGGATCGAGACGGATCCAGCTCTCTGCCATTGCGCGCAGAGTCTCCCGGTGCCGCTTCCAGTCCGCGACCGTCTGCCGCTCTTCCCAGGAGCGTTCATGACGGGGGCGGTTTGACTGTACGACAGCCGGGGCCTGGAGGCCGTCTGCAAAGAGCATCAGGCCCCGTGCCAGCATGGTCGGGGCCAGCGGATTGAGCCGGCCCGGAGGAAGATCGGCGCACACGCCCATCACCCAGCTATAGAGCACGATCGTCATCCGCATGTCGAAGCGGGCGGTCTCCTCGGCTGGATCCGCCGGCAACGAGGCAAGCAGCTTCGGCAGGGTTTCGAACTTGCTATCGAGAATAGCCTGCACGTCTTCTGTCAGTTGCGGATGGATCCGGCAGATCGCCTTCATTGCAGGTTCGAGACGTCGATGAAGTTGACGGAGGATGGAAGAGCATTCGGAGAGGAAGCGGGGCTCTACGGTCCGCCAGAGTTCCCACGCACTGGTGGTGTCGATCAGCTCCAGCTGATCCTCGAGTGTCTTGTTGCGCATGACTCACCTTTTTCGCCCGCGAGACGGGCGGCGATTGGCAGAACGGATTGTCAGAATGAGTGGAGGGGAAAGCATGCAGCCTTCGACCGCGGGCTCCCGGAAGGGATGTCCTATGCCTGACGCCAGGACTCCGCCTGGTAGAGATCGGGTATCCCTCGCCTTTCGGCTTCATCGAGGGCCATGGCTTCCCAGGCGAGGAAGCGCTCGAGGAAGAGCCCGTCGTCTGTATGGTGCAGCATCGAGCAGATACGCTGGGTAATGGTCATGGGATGGTGCTGTCCCGATCCCCAACTGCTCGCCGTGCCGCCGGCGGCTCCGAGCAGGATGCCGAACCGCTTAGCGGAGAACCTGCCATCCCAAAGGCTTCTAAGGCGCCGGATCATGTCTCTCGGGACAGGTGCGCTCAGACCCGGCTCGGCGTCCTCATTCTCCAACATCCAGCGGATCACCAGGGCATGGCGATGCTTCCTCAGCATCCGGGCGGGGTTCCTCTTCGCCTCCCGGTTCTTGTAGCTCCCGAAAGCCGGCGCACTCATGCCGAGGATCCAGGCATAGTCGATCGACTTCAGGCCGCGTTCCTCCTGCAGTGCAAGGAAGTCACGGCCGCAGATTGGTGGTTTCTCGATGTTCCGCATGGAACCCTCCATCAGGCCGCAAGAGGTTCAGGACGGGACGAACGGAGCTGCCATAGAGCGCGCTGCAAGCCATCGACATCCACGGACTCCGGCGGAGGGTTTCTGATATGGCGGAAGGTGTAACCGGTGACCATATCCTCTCCATGCCCCGCGAAGGGCAACACGGTCACAGAAACAGCCCAGGTCTCCAGCAGCGCGACGATCTTCCGGCCGTCGATCGCTCCGGCTTCGAAAGTCTGGGCAACGCCGCTTGCGTGCCAGAGCGTCACGTCGGGGACCATCGGAAAGCGGTCCTTGGTCAGCGGATGTTCGACCAGCACTAGGCCGCCCGGGTCAATCGCCTCCGCGGCAAGGCGGGCGAGGAACTTCAGGCGCCGGTGGAGAGGGCCTTCGACACACCCGTATCCGGAGGCCGACGACAATGCGGCGATCTCTAGATCTCCGACAAAGCAGGGAAGCGGCAACCGAAAGTCATCTACGACGACTTCCCCCGACTGAATCAACTCGACGAGTTCGGTTGCATCGGCCCCCGGCCGGAGGCCACCATCCTGCGTGCGATGGAGGGCTGTCTCGAAATACGCAGCATCAAGCGGCTCATGCAGAACTCCGGCGACAGCGGACGTGGTGTTGGATGGATGAATCATGGTCAAAATCCCCGTGAAGTGCTTGGATGATCAAAATATACCACAATAATAGGCCCAATGTTAGGAAAAAAGTACAATCTATGAATATCTATCCCCACCAATGCCGTGCGGCGCGCGCTCTGCTCGGTTGGACGCAGATCGATCTCGCATCGAAAGCGAAGATCGCAAAGCAGACCCTAACCGACTTCGAGAAGGAGAAGCGGATACCTTATGACCGTACACTGGCGGACATTGTGAGAGCGCTTGAGGAGGGTGGCGTCATATTTATAACGGCCGAGGACGGGAAAGGCCCAGGCGTGAGATTGCTGGAGACGCCGGGGGCAAGACAAACAAAATGATCTTGATGTATTTATGTTTTCCAAGACAATTTATAGCGCAATATATGGAAGTGTGTAAATTTCACTAATGCGATCTGAGTGAGTAATTTATCAATAAAGTATGTATTTAGATTTTCTAAAGTGAAAGTTTGTATGATCAAGGAGTCTCAAAATTATTAGCGTAAATATTGAATATTTCATTATTTGATGCGTATTTTATTTGATTGTCCTCAAATATCGCGGCGCGAACGCGCCTGAGTGGGCCTGGTGAAGAGGACATTAGGTGAAATTGCCGTATCGATCTGACCCATCACAATAAACCTGCAGAGCCGTTTGTGAGCGTTGGGCAAAGTTGCGCAACATGGCTTGCGATGATCGCTTCCTCGTCTGTTGAGCGTGCTTCCACAATGACCCTCGATCCAGGGGACGAGATAATCTTGCGGTTTTCTGCATTTGCTACCTCGTCGAGACTGATGTCGAGATAGTCTAATCCTGAGCAAATCATCGACCGTACAGGCGCCGCGTTGGCTCCAATACCGCCGGTGAATACCACCCGGTCGATCCCTTCAAGCGGCGCAGTAAGGGCCACAAGGTGACGACGCACGTGATAGCAGAAATATTGGATCGCTTCATCAGACGGAGTGTCGTGTTGGTCAATCAGAGTACGCATGTCGTGGCTTGTATCGGACAGTCCCAGAAGACCAGAGCCCTTGGTAAGAAGATCCTCGACCTCGGCCGTGGTCATCGATCTTTGCGTTAGTAGGTTGAGAAGGAGACCCGGGTCGATATCCCCCGAGCGGGTACCCATTGGAACGCCGGATATTGTAGAGAATCCCATGGTTGTGTCGGCCGACTTCCCTTTACGGATGGCCGCGAGCGACGCTCCGTTTCCCAGGTGCGCAACAACAATACGTTCGGTCTCTACATCCACGCCGTCACTCCGCAGGGCTGCAACAATGTATTCATAGCTCAGGCCGTGAAAGCCGTAACGTCTGAGCTCCGGCGTTTGCATTTTTCGCGGTAGCCCTGTCATTTGCGCCACCTGCGGCATGTCATTGTGAAAAGCGGTGTCAAAGCAAGCGACTTGGACAAGACCGGGTCGCAGTGTGGCCAAGGCCTCAATGCCGGAAATGTTGGACGGTAGATGTAGGGGCGCAAAAGGAACCAACTCGTTTAGGCGTCGGATCAATTTGGGAGTGACCACCGCAGGGCTGGAGCAGCCCGCTCCGCCATGGACGACGCGATGACCGACAGCGGCCAATTGGCTGCATCTCTCGGATGCTGCGACGGCATTAAGAACTGCGTCAAGCGCAGTATGATGGTTATCGAACGAACCGCGCCAAAGCGTCTGCTCGCTAGTCTCCGGATTTTTTAGGACGAACTGCGCCGCTGTTGTACCGATTTCTGTTACAGCGCCACGCAGCTGGCATTGACCGGGACTAACACTGTCGAACAGTGCAAATTTGAGGCTTGAAGAGCCCGCATTCAGCACGAGAATGGTGGAGGTGGCCACGTGCTGTGTTCCTTTCTCCGTCGTGTCCTCACGGAGCGCTGGATTTTTAGGCGGTGGTCTTGGTTATGCTCGTGCCCAAAGATGTACCTTGCCAACATCCTGTCGATCAGCAAGAGCCTTGACCGGGTTGACGACGATCCATTGCATCTTTCAGCTCCCAGTCGTCTCTTACATGCTGGAGCACGGAGCGAAAAAAGCACGAAATACGGTCGCAACTGTTAGATCCCGCGCCTTCCGCTCGGCTCCGAGGTTCGTGCCGAATTGTGCGAGGGCCTCGCGCTCGGCAATTATGGCTGGATGGTCATTTTAGACGGTTGCGAAAGTGCTGTGTTCATTCTGAAGAGGCTGTGTCTCCGCAATGTGTGCGCTCATCTGGGCGCTCGCAGCCAATAGGTGAACAGGAACAATCGTCAAATCCGTCACGACAGCACGGCCCGCAATGCGCCAAGAGAGCGTCGCCCAATGCTGCGCGGGCCCGATGAAGTCGGACGTTCAGGGTTCCGGGCGCGACACCTAGATCAGCAGCCACTGCCGCCCGGTTCTGTTCCTCGATGTCGATGCGTCGAATCAGGTCGGCATCCACCGGACGCAGTTCGGTTACTAGACCTTTGACGCATCTACAAATCACATCCACGTCTTCGATCGGGGCTTGGATCAACGCCGTCGCGTTCATTTCGTTCGCAACTGCATCGTGCAAACGCCTCGAACGTCCCTGCTTGCGGAAGTGATCGTTAAGCACAGAACGCAGGACCGCATAGAGCCAAGCGTCCATTCGCTCTGGGTTCCGAATTTGGTCCTTGCGTGCCAGCACCCTGATGTAGAATTCCTGAAGCACATCCTCAGCGTCCGACCGGCTGCCCAGCCGTTTCAGAAGGAACCCGAGGAATATTTCCCGTGCTCCTGTCATAGGCCATTCCAATGCAGCGTTGTCCTGGCCGTGACGCGCTGATGTCTTTTTGTCTGGAACTGTCATGGCCTTGGTCCTTTCCGCACGTCAGAATTTGCCGCGTCAGAATTGAACACTCCCTCGCAAGCTCGTCTCGCGCATTGACGTAGGTCAATTAAAGCGTGCTGAGTCTAGCGAAAGGGCAATCGAATGAGTTCCCGCGCGAAACGCACACCTCTTAATTGGCCGCGTTCAAATTGAGATCGGTGGTGCCCATACCGTCATGAAATCTGACGGCAGCTTCGTCGTCATGGTTTTGGATTGCATCAACTCTACTGTTGGCGACAGTTCCCCTGCCGAAAAGCCTCCCGTGCCATTTTATCTGATTGCAAGAAAGCGTGTAATCAACCGCGGCTGTCGGCGTCTCCTTTGACCTCAGCAATATCCACGTGGTTGTTCAAAAATGGAACTTTCGATTGCGGCTGTAGGTAAGTGTAAATGTTAAATATCTTATCTTTTTCAATAATTATTAGGGGTTTCTGATGGGCGTTGGGGCGGTATTGCAAGTAATTGTGGTGATGTTGCTTTGGGCTGTGTGTTTTCCTTTGATAGCTGTTGGTATCGAATTTTCACCTCATCTGACATTTGCAGCGCTACGCGCTCTTCTGGCGGGGTTGGCGTTGTTGTTTATCGCGATTTGGCTGCGGAAACCCCTGCCCAGCGGGTATCAGAACTGGACTATGTTGGCGATCGTAGGCTTGGGTGCTACCAGTCTGGGATTTTTGGGGATGTTCCATGCTGCAGAATTCGTTTCTCCAGGTATTGCAACGGTGATTGCGAACACCCAGCCGCTACTGGCTGCGGGCCTCGCTGGCATCCTTCTCAAGGAACGGCTTACGGCTCGAGGCAAAGCGGGTTTGGCTCTGGGTTTTGCCGGCATTCTCGTTATCACCTCACCTCATTTGTTCGACGGCAAGTCTGAGAACTACTTGGTGGGTGTTGGATACATTGCACTTGCCGCACTCGGTGTTACGGTCAGTAACGTGGTTATCAAGCGAATTGCCGGAAGCGTCGACGCCCTAATGGCGATGGGCCTTCAATTACTCATCGGCAGTATTCCGCTGGCGGTTATCGCCTTGATCATGGAGGAACCGACAGAGATCGATTTCTCGCTGGAATTCGTTGCTACGCTCCTCGTTCTCAGTCTCTTCGGTTCGGCTCTGGTGTACTGGCTTTGGTTTTCCGTACTGGAGAAAGTCCCGCTGAACAGCGCGAACGCATTCAGTTTTCTTATCCCGATTTTTGGACTGACAATGGGGGTATTGTTTTACGGCGAATCCATAGGCTTGAACGAAATCGTCGGTATCGCCCTCGCGATACTGGGGGTCGCTCTGGTAACCTATCGAGGAGCCGAACCACTCGCTGGGTCATGATCGTTGTTCGGTCGCGATAGTCGCTCGATAGTTGCTTGTGGCAGACCGTAGCGTCACTCGCGAATGGATGTCCGCGAAATGCGCAGTGCATAGCTCTATTCTGCCGCGTCGGTGAGTGGAGCTGCGAGTGGGGCCCCTTGTGAACATTCAAGACACGCGCAGCGGTTACCCACGTTCTGAAATATCTGGAGGCTTTCAAAGTCGGGACGCTCGAATTCGCTGAGTGCTTCGAATGACTCATTGAAACCAGAAAGGCTCATGGGCATTCCGCGCAACTTTTGTTGTGTCGGCGGGGCGAATATTCCGACAAATAGCGTCCCTGGATATCCATGCTGAAGAGCAATAACTGAGGAGGTCACATTCCTTGTTTTTATCCATTCTGCTCGCCGTTTCTGTCGTTCTCGTCACCGCTCTCACGCATCTTGGGGCGTTGCGATGGTGTTCCGGAGGTATGGCCGCGATACCGCTGACGCCTCACACGCGCGTGCTGGCGGTGACTGTTCTGCTTTTTGCAGTCCATCTAGCGGAGATCGCGCTATATGCCGGCGTCTATGCTTTGGCCAAGAACGCGTTATCTATTGGTGATTTCGCTGGTGCGTCGCTCTCGGGGGCGCTCGACTTCTTCTATTATTCGGCCGTCACCTACACATCGCTCGGCATTGGCGACATATTCCCCACAGGGCACATGCGCTTTCTTACTGGGGTCGAGGCACTGAACGGTCTTTTACTTATCGCTTGGTCGTCTTCATTCCTGTTTGCTTTGATGAACCGGCAGTGGGAATGGCAACCTTGTATCCGTCCGGGGCGTTGACCAGTTAGAGGGCAGTGTTACCCCGTCTGGCTCGATCCGGTCCTAAGGACGAACAGCGCGAAGATGGCTGACATGGCCGAGCCGGCGAGCACCGCCAACTTCGCGGTCTCGGCGACAATCGGCTGCTCGAACGCCACTGTCACGATGAACAGGCTCATCATAAAGCCAATCCCGGCAAGTAGTGAGGCTCCTGCAATATCGCGCAGTGTTGCGCCGTCCGGCAAAGACCCAAAGCGTAATCGAAGTGCCAGCAATGTTCCGGCAAGTACCCCGGCAGGTTTTCCGATCATGAATGCAATGACAATGCCAAGGGCTATTGGCTCGGCGGCCAGGTTTGAGAAAGAGAAATTCATTTGAACACCGCCATTGAAAAAGGCGAATATTGGCACCACTACGAAAAAGGCGACCGGAGAGAGGCGTCGTTCGGCACGAGATGCTGTATGGGGCGGGAATGCCGTGAGTGGAAGCGATAGGCCGACCACGACTCCCGCCACGGCGCCTTCGAGGCCGGTAGCAACGAGTCCTAACCAGATTACCGCTCCAGCCGCAAGGTACGCGGCGAGACCGGCATACTGACGCCTGTTAAGGACGAGCAGAGCCAGGAAACCCGAGGCGATGAAACCCAGCGGCCGAATAGCTTCGACATTTCCATAAAATATCGCAACGACGACCACAGCTCCTAGATCGTCGAAAATCGCCGCGGCGGTAACAAATGCGACAACTCCTTTTGGTAACCGGTTTCCGAAAAGGGAAAGAATTCCGAGTGCCAAAACGATGTCGGTAGCTATCGGAATAGCCCAGCCACCGAGTGCGGCCGGGTTACTGAGATTAAAGCCCGTGTCAATCGCCGCTGGTAGGATCATGCCTCCCAGCGCCGCAGTCGCCGGAACTGCGGCTGTTCCTCGTTCTGCGAGGGTTCCGGAGGTCATTTCGTGCTTGGTATGTAGGCCGATCTGAAAAAAGAAAACTGTTAAAAGCCCTTGGTTGATCCAATCGATCAGCGGCGCCTCAAGCTGAAGTGGCTGTATGCCGACCCGGAGCGGATAGTGATGCAGAAAGACATAACTATCCGCTAGGGATGAGTTTGCGGCAGCCATGCCGAGCAAGAGTGCAAGAAGCATTGCTGCCCCTGCGCGACGCCCCTCCCGGATCTCTTTCGGCAGAGGCGTAGTCATCGGAGGAGGCTGTCGTGCAGTATCGTCACCGACCAAAGTCGTAAAGCTTTCCTGCCGGAAACGACCTCTGGTTCGATGGCCGTGGTCGCGCAAGAAACAAGGCCTTTATCGTGACAAAACATCATGGTCGCGAGCTCTCTATGACTCAATGTGCGGAAGGTGAAACCCGCGCGTTAATTGGCTCACTGGTCAGAAGGCGCTTTGCCGTACCATCTCTCGATCAAATTTGTGGGCCGACCTCAGAAATTTGGGGCAATTGCTTTGTGGAAAGGGGGCATGCTTCCTAGCCTCCGAATAGCACGCCTCTTGGTTGGCGTTTTCCGGCCACAGCATCGATCTCATGTGACGAAAGAAGATCTGAAGCGGGTCGTTCAAGAACCTGCGCCGCTGCGGCTATGACATGCGCCCAAGTTGACCTGTTAGCAAAGAGCATCCCATCTACGTCCAGCGTTCCTCCTCGCCCTTTGAAACCTAGCCAGCATGAAGTACGCGTTCCGGAATCCAGTGGCCTGAGAAGGCCGCAATACGGCTCTGGGCGTGTATGAGTCACAAATACTCGCGCTTTGATGCTGTTCGGGAACACGGCGCTGACAATATCGGCGGACGCTATGTGGGCCATTTCGCGATCATCGCGCGGGACGCGAAATCGTCCAGGCTCAAGGATCAGATTCACGCGATGCGCCACGCGCCGTTCGACCAGCCGATCCGATGCCCTGATAACTTGGGACAGCTGGTAAGCTCCGGTTGCGACCAGAAGTACGCCGGGGCCATCTCCCTCATAATCGCGAAGGCAGACCGCACCATCGCGGACCGCCTGTGCCGCCAGGGATTGGTCGAGCCGGACTGGGACATCCCGCTTGGGCACAACCATGCTCCAGATCGAGCCTCGATCTTGATAGGCCGCGCGCAAGCACGCAATTGCAGTGTTCCAATCGGTTGGGAATACAACGCGAGACAGGTCAGACATCTCGCCCCACATTGCCTCGGCGAAGGTGCTGTCCTGATGGGAAAGTTCGTTCTTGCTGTTTTCCCACGCATGAGAGGTGGCAATGACCGGAAGGCCAAGCCAATAAGGCTTGCGCCCGGCTTCGAGCATGTTGCGCGTGAAGATCAGATCTTGGCGAAGTGCACCAAGCATCTTGACGGCAAATGCTTCGTAGGAAACCGTTAGATTCAGGCCGCCCTTGTTGGCCAACGTGGCGCAGATTACAGCTTCTTCATTTAATGCCGTAATCACCGAACCGTTGATGGCTTCTGCCAGACCTGACTCTGGAGCTGTAACGCGGTGCTTCAGAAGATCCAGCGCGGAATCCATACGGTTGCTGCGCATTTCGTCCGGGTTGCCCACTCGCACACGCAGATCCGGATTGGCGGTGACGATGGCGGTGAAATAATGGTCGATGCCGGACATGGCCGAAGACACTTCGCCGCTGCCCCGCCAGGGTGGCGGCGGCAGAGTGATCTCCACCGGTTGACGAGCGGCGAGCGGGTGATCGCGTTCGCGGGCACGGACCGGTGATGCATCATGATTGCAAATGGTTGCAATGGCTTCTTTCAGGGCTTCCGGGGCTACCCATAGGCGACGTGCGCCGTCATTGAAAGCAGCCCGTGCTCTGTCATCTCTGCTTGGGTTTCCTTCGAGAGGTAGATTGTGGGCGCGGTTCGTGCCTGCGCCAGGGAAACCAAAACCCTTCTGGGTTTCGGCGATTCCGTAATGCAGCGGCACCGGGTACAAATTTTCGCCTTGCTGTGCCGCAGCTTTACAAGCGGAGAGACGCTCTTCTATCTCAAAGATTGCCCAGGCAAATGCCGCTGGGTCGCGTCCGTCAAGGTCGATCGGATCGAAGCCGTTCAACCGCAGGTGCTGGCGCAGCCAGTCAACTCCTCCGGATTGCGCCATGGTCGTACGTTGGTCGATCCGGCGCCCATTGGCGATCATGATCGGCGCGACGAGACCGGTATCTTCCGCCCGCCACCAGCGTGGAGCCCAGTCACTGCCTCGCTGTTCCTCGAAAGCGCCGTCGCTCAGAAATGCGACCAGCCGTTCCTCCGGCAATGGCATGTGGCTATAAAGCAAACCCGCAAACCCGAGATAGCCGCCTTCGATCAGGCCACCTGCGGTGTTCGCATTTACATGGCTGCCTAGCGGCGATACCGGCCGACCGTCTGTCGACACCTCGTAGGAGTAAAAATCGCGTACGAACCTCGTGAGCCCGTCGTCCGAGTAGGTATAGCGCTCCGCTTGCATGGGAAACTGGTTGCCGACAATCAAATTGACTGCATCGATTGCGGCGACACAATGACCCTGTTCCATTACCCAAGAGCGGGTGAGGCGGCAGAGCGCATTTGCTGCCAGGTAGCCAACATATGCAGGCACCATGTTGAGCGACCCGCCGGTATGACCTTCAGGGACGGGCTTGAAGTCGTCCGGCGCCATCGCCCTTCCATCGGTGTGAACGCGCCTAGCGTAGGTCATATGAACCACCAGCCACATGGCGGCGTTCGCAACCAGATCTGCGGCCTTAAGTATTTCGTACCCGATAACTTTATCGTGGATAACGCCGCGCTGGTGGAGCGTGTCAACCATGTCGTGGACACGTGCCTGTGTAAGGTCATCATGGACGAGCACACCCGCTCCGCGGGCCCAGTCAGCGAAGTGAAGATCATGAGATCTGTAAAGTGCGGCGCGGGCTTTGAGCCGGTGTCTTTCCGGAACAGCCGGCCCGGTGACGGTCTCGGCTCCTGTTGTCGGAGTGGCGGTCCCACGGGCATTTTGCCCTGAGTCTGCTTCGCCAATCATATTCTTGTTCCTCTTAGACGTAGCGAGTTGAGGACCACGGAAATTGACGACGCACTCATCGCGAAGGCTGCGAACATCGGGCTGATCAGGATCCCGAAAAACGGGAACAGAACACCCGCGGCGACCGGCACTCCGCTTGCGTTGTAGATCAGCGCAAAGAACAGGTTCTGACGGATGTTGCGCATCGTCGCTTGAGCCAGGCGCCGCGCCCGAACTATGCCGTCGAGGTTGCCTTTGACCAACGTAATCCCGGCGCTTTCGATAGCCACGTCCGCTCCGGTTCCCATCGCAATGCCAACATCAGCCTGTGCGAGCGCAGGTGCGTCGTTGACGCCATCACCCGCCATTGCGACCTTCGCACCCTTGCTTTGCAGTTCCTTGATGATTGCCGCTTTGTCTTCGGGCATCACGTCGGCGCGAATCTCGTCGATGCCCAGACGCGCAGCGACCGCCTTCGCTGTTCGTTCGTTGTCGCCGGTCGCCATTATGATGCGGAAGCCGAGTTCGTGGAGAGCCTTAAGAGCGCCGGGAGTTGTCTCCTTTACTGGGTCAGCGACGCTGACCAAGCCAGCAACTTCGCCCTCGACGACCACGAACATGACCGTCTCACCCTCATCCCGCCGGAGGTTCGCCTTATCTGTCAGGTCTCCAGCTTCAAGGCCGAGATCCTTGACCAGCTTGAGGTTCCCCAGAGCGACTGGTCTTCCCGCTACTGTGCCCGTGACGCCCTTGCCGGTCACCGCTTCGAAATTCTCAGCATTCCCCAGTTTCACTCCGCGCTCTTCCGCCCCGTCAACGATTGCTTCTGCAAGCGGGTGTTCCGAGCCCTTCTCGAGGGTCGCTGCAAGCTGCAGAACTTCAGCTTCGTCGTGACCTGGCTGGGGGAAGACGCCGACCAGGCGTGGCTTGCCCATTGTCAGCGTGCCTGTCTTGTCGACAATCAGCGTATCGACCTTCTCGAACCGCTCAAGCGCTTCGGCGTTCTTGATCAGAACGCCGGCCTGCGCGCCGCGTCCGGTGGCTGTCATGATTGACATCGGCGTCGCCAGGCCAAGCGCACAGGGACAGGCGATGATCATCACCGCAACCGCCGCGACAAGGCCGTAGGAGAGGGCCGGCGCCGGTCCCCAGATGGCCCATCCAACGAAAGCAAGCACGGCGATAACGATCACCGCCGGCACGAAATAGCCTGAGACCCTATCTGCATATTTCTGGATCGGTGCCCGCGACCGCTGCGCGTTGGCCACCATTTCGACGATCTGGCTCAGCATCGTATCGGCGCCCACCCTGCGGGCTTCGATCACAAGCGATCCTGTTCCATTGATTGTCGCGCCCGTAACCGGTTCTCCGGCCACCTTTTCGATCGGGACCGGTTCGCCAGTGATCATGCTTTCGTCAACCGAAGACCGGCCGTCGATCACGACTCCGTCCACCGGAATCTTGTCGCCCGGTCGCACCCGTAATCGGTTACCGACCTGAACGGCTTCAAGCGGTATTTCCTCTTCGCTGCCGTCGTCCCGAATGATCCGGGCCGTTTTAGCAGCGAGGTCGAGGAGCGCTCGGATCGCCTTGCCTGTCCCCTCACGGGCCTGCAGTTCCATTACCTGGCCTAGCAGGACGAGTGTTACGATAACCGCAGCGGCCTCGAAGTAGACTCCTACATGGCCTTCGGAGTCGCGGAAACCGTCAGGGAAGATACCAGGCACAAGCACCGCGACGATGCTGAACAGCCAAGCTGCTGTGACCCCCATGCCGATCAGAGAGAACATGTTGAGATTCATGGTGCGAAACGAGTTCCACCCGCGCACGAGAAATGGCCAGCCGCACCAGAGAACCACCGGCGTACCCAACGCCAGTTCGATCCATAGTGTGACCCGTTCACCAAATATTTCGCGAACGCCGGGAAAACCCAAATAAGGTCCCATTGTGAGGATCAAGAGCGGGATCGTTAGAGCCGTACCGACCCAAAAGCGACGTGTGAAATCCACTAGTTCGGGATTCGGGCCGTCTTCGGCCATGGCCGCGGACTCGAGCTCGAGTCCCATGCCGCAAAGCGGGCAAGAGCCAGGCTCGGTCTGACGCACCTCGGCATGCATGGGGCAGGTGTATACGGGGCCTTGGTATCCCTCGGGAACCGTGTCGTAACGGCCTCCCTTCGCGGCCGTGTGGTCGTGATGCTGATGTCCATGATGGTGGTGGCAGCTATCGGTGCCGACATCATTTTCAGGGACGAGGTGCATACCGCATTTTGGGCAATCGCCAGATTTGTCCTGCCGAATTTCCGGGTGCATCGGACAGACCCAGATTGAATCTTCCGTATGTTCGTGACTCGTACTGTTGCTCATTGCTCGACCTGCATTTTATGGGGGCGGTAGGTGATGCCGGTGGCCATCTGTAATTCGCGGGCATAGGAAATGATTTGTATGGCTTCGCCTGGCGCAGTTTCTCGTGGGGGTGTATTGCCTAAAAGCCAATGACGTTGGCGCACATCGTTTGCGTCCGACGGCCGGGGAACAGCAAACGCAGCATATTTACGGCAACGGGCCCCCTGTTCTCGGGGGAGCGTGGAGCTCGAATTCATGGTGGCCAGAAATTCGGTCGCCGAGCGTCCAATAACGAATTTTTGCGCAAAAATGCTCGATTTCTTCAAGGTCAGGCCCCTTTTACCGGCTTTGAAAGCACGACCTGCTGCACCGCGTCGGCAATGTGTTCCGCGATCGATATGCTGTTCGATACATGCGGAATTGTGTCGGTCGTGACGGTACATGCAGCCCCAGCTTCGGCAATGTCTTCATATGCAGTTCCGGCAAAGACCGCGTGAATTAGGACGCAGACCGGAGGCTTCGCACCGGCGGCCAATACCCTTTCGACGGCCTGCACCATTGTCCGGCCGGACGATGCGATATCGTCCAGGATCACCGGCGTGCCGACACTAAAATCAACATGCTGCGGCACACTGAGTTGGACGTTCCGGTCACCGGTTCGTGTCTTTTGCAATACTTCGTGTGGTCGGCCCGCCATCTTGGCGACTTCTGCGACCCACTGTTGACTCTCGCTGTCGGGACCGACCAGCAACGCATCTGGTGTGTCGCGGACGATCCAGGCGGCGATTTGCGAAGCGGTGGGTACCCGGATCGCAGGAATTGGAAAGATCTCTTCGAGCCTGACAATGCGGTGTAAGTGTGGGTCGACTGTCACCAACCAGTCGAAACTTTCGCCGAGAAAGCGGGCGAAAAGCGGTGCGCTCACAGCTTGGCCCGGCTGAAAGCGCGCGTCCTGCCGCATGTAGCTCATATAGGGGGCGATAAGTCCGACACGCGCCGCACCGAGTTCGCGCGCCGTCTCTGCCGCGAAACGCAGTGGCAGAGCGATACGGTCCGGGTTTCGCAGGCATGCGACGATTGCAACGTCCGCATTCGCCAGGCCGTCTGGCAAGGTGACGAGGCTTTCGCCATCGGGGAAGTGATGCCATTCAAGCGGGCAGGCCCTAGCTGAGAGCTGCCGGGCTATCCTATCAGTCAGGGCAACCATGTCGGGGAAGGCAACGAGGATCATGTCACCTCCTCGCAGATTGAAAAGGCTTCGGGATGGGTGCCAGCGTAATTGCGGGCGTAGGCCAGTTCCCCGCGAGTTGCCGAGTGGATTGAATAGAGGGGTTGGCCAGCCTCGACTTTCTCGCCAAGTCGGACGCCAAGCCGGACTCCTGCACTTTTCTGGCGTGGAGCGCCGGCGAGCTTGGCGATGCGGGCTATCAGGCGGTTGTCGATGGCATTTAATATGCCCGAGCGTGGCGCCAGGATTTCAATCTGCTGCGGCGCCGGTTCAGGCTCACGGAATCCTCCCTGCGCCATACAGATTGCCATGAACTTTTTCTCGGCCGCTCGGCTATCAAGCAGCGCCTCAGCCCGTGATCGCCCTTTACCCTCATCGCCCGACGCAATGTCGAGCAATCCACCGGCTAGATCGAGTGCGCGCGATCGAAGATCCTGCGGTGCATTTGCCTGACAACGCAGCACCGCCAATACGTCCATTGCCTCAAGTGCCGGTCCGATGCCGTGTCCGACCGGGCCGGCTCCGTCGCTAACGTGCAGCTCGACATTCAGGCCGATCTGTCGCCCTACGGCGGTGAGCCTCGCCCCAAGAATGTCTGCGGCGGATCGGCTTCTGACTTTGGCAGTTGGTCCGACTGGTATGTCGATCAGCACATGAGTCGATCCGACGGCTGCTTTCTTGGACAAAACGCTTGCCACAAGTTGGCCCGTGGAATCGAGGTCGAGCGGACGCTCAATACGTATGAAATAATCATCGGCCGGGCTGAGATTGAGGGCGCCTCCCCAGACCACGCAGCCACCCTCGCTCTCGGCGACAGCGCGCAGCGCCGCCGCATCGAGATTGACCGGTGCCATGACCTCCATCGTGTCGGCAGTGCCTGCGGGTGAGGTAATGGCGCGGCTCGATGTCTTGGGTATCAGCTCTCCTGCGGCAGCGACGATGCCAACGACGATGGGGGTCGTGCGGTTGCCGGGCAATCCCCCGACGCAATGTTTGTCGAGGATCTTGCGTCCACCCCAGTCGAGCCTGTCGCCCGCATCCAGCATCGCCTGCGTCAGGGCTACCGTTTCGTTTTCATCGAGCCTGTCGCCAGTGCAAGCGGTGAGGAAGGCGGCGAGTTCGATCTCCGACAGTCTGTTATTGAGCGTATCGCCAACGATTGCGCCGAAATCCTTCTTGGAAAGTCGTTTTCCATATGCTTTCGCCCTGATGAGTGAGGCCGAGACTGCGGGCTCGGGATGGGAGAATTGCCCGCGGCACCCGGGATATGCAGCGAGCGCGGACCATGCCGGAGCGGACAGTGCCGCTTGGTCCGATTTCAGCCATCCGCCGGTCGCCACCACATTCAGAGTCGCGACAATCCACCGCGTACCCAAATCGATACGAATACGGGTCTGTGCAGCAAATCCCTCAGCACGGCAGATATGGCAATCCTCGGTCATGTAGACTACCGGCTGGCGATAGGTGTCGATTCCTGCAGGTACAAGGAGCAGTGAGTCAGTCATTTTGGATGCCCCAGGCGCACCATCTGCAAATGATCGGGCACGCGCGCTTCACGGTGGAGCTCATGTTCTATGCGCTGACGCAATATGTCGGCGGCAGCGGGTTCTCCATGCGTCACATAGGTCATGCGCGGGGAGGGACCCGAGGCCATCCATCGAAGAAGTTCGTCAGCGTCGGCGTGACCTGAAAAGGAGTGAAGTTGTACGACCTCGGCCTCGATCGGGACCTCGCGCCCGAATATGCGCAAAACCCGATTTCCGTCGACAAGGGCCGAGCCGCGCGTCCCCCCTGCCTGAAAACCGGATAGCAAGATCGTGTTCCGGCGATCCGGGCCGAAGCTGGTCAGATGGTGCAAGATCCGTCCACCGGTCAGCATACCACTGGCCGAGATAATGATCATTGGACCTTGGCGCGAGTTGAGTTCCTTCGACTGTTCGACTGTGTTTATGCGCTTGGCCAGCTGGAACATGGCCACACACTCATCCCAGGACACATGGTGCTCTTCGTGATGGCGGTGATAGATCTCGGTTGCATCGACCGACATTGGGCTGTTGAGGTAAACGGGTACGCGTGGAATCTCGCCGCGCGTCATCAACCGGGCGATGTGATACATGAGCCCCTGTGCGCGACCTACTGCGAATGACGGTATTAGGACTGTACCGCTTCGAGCGAACGTGCGCTTTAGCACCGGCGCAAGTTCGGTTTCTGGGTCGATGTTCGCATGTCTGCGATTGCCGTAGGTCGACTCACATACGAGAAAATCGGAGCCTTCGAAAGGCGCTGGCGGGCGCATCAAAGGATCATGATCATGACCAAGATCGCCGCTGAAATGCACCACGGTCTCACCAAGCTCAACCCGGATTTGTGCTGCTCCGAGTATATGGCCAGCGGGGATGAAGGTCGCCGCAATCTGGTCGCCAAGGTCGATCCGGCGACCGAAAGCCGTTGTGTCGAGGTGTTTTAGAGCTCTCTTCGCATCCTCCACTGTATAGAGCGGAGATGGATTCTTGTGCTTGGAAAAGCCCTTGCGCGCGGCGTATCGCGCCTCTTCTTCCTGCAAATGACCGCTATCGGGCAGGATCAGCCCGCAGAGTTCTGCAGTAGCTTCGGTGCAAAGGACACGCCCTGCATAACCTGATCGGATTAGGGCGGGAAGGTAACCGGAATGGTCAAGGTGAGCATGCGTGAGAAGCACCGTATCTATCCCGTTCGGCCGGGCCGGAAACGGTTTGCGATTGCGGTCGCGCAATGTCTTGAAGCCCTGGAACAAACCGCAATCAACCAAAATGCGGCGTGACCCGGCCTCTATCAGATAGCGCGAGCCGGTTACAGTGCCGGCGGCGCCGAGGAAACGTATGCTAGGGGGGGCAAAGCGGGTCATTTCAGCCTCCGCCGCGCGATGAGCGCGTTGTAAATTGGGCCAAAAACAAGCGCGATATACCAGCCGTAGAGGAAGCTTTCGAAAAGTCCGATTGCGAAACCGGCGGGCGTGAGCCAAACAAAACCGGGTAACAATCCTGCCCAACTCTCGTACATCGCGAAGTTAGGGAACAGCAGGTCAAAGATCACGCAGACCAGAAAGGTGATAGCTAGGAACAGGCTTAGCGCCCAGCCAAGCACAATTATCGGCAGTCCTGAAGGTGAGGTATTGTGACTGTGGCCCATGACGCAATCCCCGCAACTCCAGCGAAGAATGAAGAACAGGATTGCGCCAACTGCAGCAAAATATAGCAATGATACCATGACGTTATTTTCCTGGCTGAATTCGGCCCGGGGCAGTTGACGCCTCGGGCCGACTTCGGCATGGGGTCAGTTTTTGAGAGGTTTCTGGTCGCTTCTCATTGCCGGAGGTGTTGTCATCATTTCTTGCATCTTCATGCGTTTGACCGGTGCGGCCATCTCACTCTTGGTAATCTGGCCATCGCCGTCCGCGTCCAGGTGCTGGAACCGGTCGACGGTGGTTTCGCGTGTCATCGCAGCATGCAGGGCTTCAAACTCCGAAAGTGATAGGGAGCCGTCTCCATCGGCGTCGAACTCGGCGAGGCGCGATAGCATGGTGGATTGCATCCCCTCGGGCGAGGCCGCGCTCATCATGTCGCCTCCCATCATCATGCGCATCATGGAGCTATCCATCATCGCCATGCGGTTGCCTTGATCGGAGCCTTGCGTGGCTCCGCCCATCATCTGCCCGTGCATCTGCATCATCATAGGCATCATCATGCGCATCATTTCCTGCATCATGTTTGCTTGATCCGGATTCTGGGTTGGACTGCCGTCGGTCGCCGTGGGAGCGCCGTGACCGTGATTGCTGTCCGCCAATGCAATTCCTGGAATTGCCAGAGAGAGCACCAAAGCTATGGCGAGGGTCGTGATCGGCTTCATGGGAAGGATTCCTTTTTCTGCTGTCTTGTAATTCGGTTTTCGCGACCGAAAGTGGCGCGTAGACACGGCTTCGTTCGCTGCGCCTCTGTGATCTCCGCATCCGCAGCAGCTGCGGACCAATCCCGTTGTGGGCTTGGTGGCAGTGCCGACCGTTTTTTCGACTACTGGACCGGTCCGAACGTCAGAGAGATCGCTACAACAGGAATCCGATTGATCGGATTTCTTGCGCGAGATGCCGTTAGAAGATGAGAGCGCCTTGGTCATGTTTGAGTTCCTTCTTGGGGGAGGCGATCTGTAGACGCCTTTCGGGGCGTTGCATTACAGCCGGTGCACCGCCGATAGCCCGTATGTCGAAGGAATGGCGCGATCCTCGCAAGAACCGCACACCCTATAGTTTAGTCGCGTTAATGGTTTGAAGCAATCCGTAGGCCGGTGAAAGGGGAGTCGCGTATCATTAGATGCGAGCAGGACCGGTAAAAGAGATCTGAAATTTTTATGGAAACACCATTGACCTTCCCCCCAGTGGAGACATTATCTCTCGTCCGATGATGAGAAACGCACTCTTGGTATTCTTCCTGCTCCTGGCTGCGACGACCCCGTCGTTTGGCCATGCGGATGCGTTTCACCCCCACTCCCCTGAAGGCGTGTATCAGCCTGATCACAATGAATATTCAGGTGGCAAGCGCGATAACGATGGCATGCTCGATTGCGCAACGGTCGTGATTGGGCACTGTTTTTCGGGGTTTTTCCTGTCACGAGGAGTGGACTTCGAATTGATCCTTGCTCAATCGGCTCCACCGTTTGAGTTTGTGCACCAGACTGTTACCGGCCTCTGTATAGAAGCTGATTTGCCTCCTCCACGAGCCTGACGCGACTTCAGCCGACATCCGCGCGCCCGTCGACGGGCCGCACATAGAAGTTTCGTCATCTTGTGAAGGATAGAAATATGTCCCGTTCCAACGTACTTAGCGCCGTCTTCGGCGCCACCCTCTCCCTCGCCCTGCTCGCGTCCGCTCCGGTTTTTGCCGGCGGGACGCACGGTGGCGGTCATGCGCCCAATATCGGCAAACCGGGCGATCCGGCCAAGGTGTCCCGGACGATCGAGGTCGTCATGTACGACAACTACTACGAGCCGAAGTCTCTCGACCTCAAGGAGGGCGAGACGGTCCGTTTCGTGGTCAAGAATGCCGGCGAGTTCGTTCATGAGTTCAACATCGCTACCGCCGCGATGCACGAGGCGCACCGTCCCGAGATGATGATGATGGTCGAACACGGCGTGCTCGAGCCGGACCGCATCAACCAGGAGGCGGCGAAGGCGATGCAGGCCTCCATGGGCCACGGCATGCACAAGGAAGGTAACAGTGTCCTGCTGGAGCCGGGCAAGAGCGGCGAGATCGTCTGGACCTTTCCGGACGATGCCGACCTCGAGTTCGCCTGCAACGTGCCCGGCCACTACGAGACCGGCATGCACGGCAAGGTCAAGCTGAGCCACTGAGCTCCGGGATCCCGATATTACAAGGAGTACAGCAATGTCCTTCGGACTGTTGCGCCGGGCCTCAGTGCTCGGCGCCGGTCTGGCGGCTGCCCTTTCGGGCGCCGCCATGGCCGGTGAATACAATCTCACCGTTGATAAGGTCACTGTCGACACCGGGGCCTTCAAGCGCGGCGGGATCGGCTACAATGGCGCCACCCCCGGCCCGGTTCTGCGCTTCAAGGAGGGCGAGGATGTCACCATCAATGTGACGAACAATCTCGACGAGCCGACGTCTGTCCACTGGCATGGCTTGATCCTGCCTTTCGATCAGGATGGCGTCCCCGGGATCAGCTACCCTGGAATCGCTCCAGGCGAGACATTCACCTATCGCTTCCCGATCGTGCAGAATGGAACATATTGGTTCCACAGCCACAGCGGTTTCCAGGAACCGGACGGCGCCTATGGTTCGATCGTGATCGAGCCAAAGAAGCGAGAACCGTTCCAGTACGACAGGGAGTATGTTGTGCAACTGACGGATGCGCATCCGCACAGGGGCAACCGGATCATGCGCAACCTCAAGATGATGCCGGACTACTACAACCGCCAGCAACGCACCCTGTTCGACTTCCTGAAGGACTCCCGCGAGCAAGGCTTCGACGCGGCGCTCTCGGACCGGGCCGCCTGGGGCGACATGCGCATGATGCCGACCGATATCGAAGACGTTCAGGGCTTCACCCCGCTGATCAACGGCAGGAGCACGGAGCAGAACTGGACCGGCCTGTTCACGCCGGGCGAGCGGGTTCGTCTGCGCTTCATCAACTCCTCGGCGATGGCCTATTTCGATATCCGGATTCCGGGTCTGAAGATGACGGTTGTCCAGGCGGACGGAAACAATGTCCTGCCGGTCCCAGTCGACGAGTTCCGCATTGCCGTGGCCGAGACCTACGACGTTCTTGTTCAGCCGAAAGACGACCGGGCCTACGCGATCTTCGCCGAGTCGATGGGGCGGACGGCTTCCGTCCGGGCAACCCTTGCGACAGCAGACGGGATGGCTGCCGAGGTTCCGGAAATGCGCAAGTCCAGCTTGCTCACGATGGCGGACATGGGAATGGCGCATGAGGGAATGGATCACGGCAGCATGTCGATGGGAGGTATGAACCACACCATGCCCGACGGCAGTACTATGCCGGACATGAACAAAGGAGTCATGGAAGAGGGCCAGAAGAATCATGGCAGCGGGTCAATGCCCGGTACGCACAAGATGCCGGACGGATCAAAGATGGCCGGTATGAACCATAGTGCCATGAACCACGGCCAGACGGCCCAGGGTGGGGGGCAGATGTCCGGGACACACAAGATGCCCGACGGAACCGAGATGAAGGGTATGAGCCCCGGCACCATGGATCACGGCTCGATGAACCATGGTGCGCAGGGTATGACGGCTGAGGTGGATTCCTTCTACGCTCCGGGCAGCGGCCTGACGCCGTCGGCGGCCAATGGCGGGAAGTTTCTCTCTTACGACGATCTTCGTGCCCAGAAACCGCTCTACGAACACCGCGAGGCCACGCGGGAAATCGAGCTCCGGCTGACCGGCAACATGGAGCGCTATATCTGGTCGATCAACGGCATCAAGTACGCCGACGCCGAGCCGATCCGCCTGCAATATGGCGAGCGGGTCCGCTTCAAGTTCGTCAACGAGACGATGATGACCCACCCGATGCACCTGCACGGCATGTGGTCGATCCTCGATACCGGCAAGGGCAAGTGGAACCCGGTCAAGCATGTGGTCAGCGTGGCACCGGGCACGACCGTCTACATGGAGACGGAAGTCGATGCGCCGGGTCAGTGGGCCTTCCACTGCCACCTCTCCTACCACGCCGACAGCGGCATGTTCCGCAAGGTCGTGGTCGAGGGCGGGCCGAAGGGCAAGGCCGCCGCCCTGCCCTCCAAGAAAAAGGAGGGCTGATCGATGAAGTCCAGACTTGCCGTTCTTGCCCTCATTGCGGGCGCTCTCACCACCAACCCGGCCTCGGCCGAACAATGGTTCTGGGGCCTGCAGGCCGAACAACTGGAATGGCGGAGCGGTGAAGGCTCACCTGCCTATGCCTGGGACCTCGATGCCTTCGCCGGGACCGACGAGGCGAAGATCGTTTTCCGCAGCGAGGCCGAGTACGCGACCGATGCGGATGCATTCGAGACCCTGGAGAACCAGCTTCGCTTGCAGGTTCCGGTAAGCACCTTCTTCGATGCCGTCGCGGGCGTACGCTACGACAGCCCGGACGAAGGGCCGCGCCGCACCTACGGCGTACTCGGCCTGAAGGGGCTGGCGCCGCAATGGTTCGAGGTCGATGCGGATCTCTATCTCTCGGAGTATCCGTCGGCCCGCTTCGAGGTCGAATACGAGGGGCTGATCACCAACCAGATCATCTTCACCCCCAGCATAGAGCTCGACCTGCCGCTGGCCGACGACGAGGTGACGGGACGAGCTGCCTTCGGTCCCAAGCTCGAGATCGGTGGACGACTGAGCTACGACCTGCTCGACCGGGCCGTAGCGCCCTATATCGGCGTGCACTGGGAACGGACCCTCGGCGAGAGCGGAAGGCTGGTCCGCGCCGAGGGCGAGGACGACGACGTGGTCTCCTTCGTCGTCGGCTTCAAGGTCATGTTCTGACCTGAACACCTCATCGGCTGCTCCGGCGATCCGCGTCGCCGGAGCAGTCGAAACCAAGAAACCCGAGAGACTGCGAGAACCCTGAAAATGATCGACTCCCGGCATCCGTTCCTGGACGAAGTCATACACTTGCTCGGGCACCAACTCGGACCTTCAGTCCCTATGTGGCTGCATCCGGTGATGCATGTCGTCTTGGTCTGGGCGCCGCTTGCCCTGGCTGCCGTGGGGTTGTATTTCCTGGCCAAGGCGCTCTGGAATAATGCGCGCGCAAGGACAAGACTACTCCCGTCCAAGCGAACCCATAAGCAGGGCGAAGCGGGGATATACGGGTTCGTGCTTAGCTATTCGGCGCGGCAACAGGCAATCCTGATCGTAGCCGGCCTTCTGTCGCTTCCCATCCTTTATGCCACGCTCGAACTGCCGAAACTGATCATCAACAATGCTTTATCGGAAGCGAGGCCGGAATCTTTGATCGACCGGTTAGGGTTTACGGAAACAACCTTGTTGTTCGTGCTCAGCGGCCTTTATCTCTTGGCAATAGCTGCAAACGGCCTCGCCAAGTACTGGCTCAATGTTCGAAAAGGACGGGTCGGTGAGCGACTTCTCCGTCGCCTTCGCCTGACCATATTCCGGCATTGGCAGCGTAGGTCTCACGGTGAGCGAGATACCGAAGTGATCCCGCTGATCACCCAGGAAATCGAGCCGATAGGCGGGTTTGCAGCCGATGCATTCGCTGTTCCCGTTTTCCAGGGTGGAACCCTGGCCACGATCCTGTTTTTCATGTTCCTCCAGGATCCCATACTTGGCGCAGCCGCCTTGACGCTGCTCCCGGTTCAGCTCGCGCTGATCCCGAAAATCCAGCAGCGGGTGAACGCGCTGACGCGAACGAGAGTTTCCGGAACTCGGGCCTTCGGTCGCGAGCTTGGCGCTGTATTGCAGGACAATGGCGCCCCGCATAGTTCCGGTCTCGGATCTCCCATACGCAAGCGGATCCGGTTTCTCGAGGAGGTTCGTGAAAGGATCTACCGCTGGAAATTCTTCCAGAAAGCGCTGAACAACTTCCTGACCTCGCTGACGCCGTTCTTCTTCTACTCCATCGGAGGGTACCTGGTTCTCGAAGGCCGTTTGACGATCGGCGCACTTGTCGCCGCGCTTGCCGCCTACAAGGACATCTCAGCGCCTCTGAGAGAGCTTTTTCAGTACTACCAGGTCCGCGAAGACGTGAAGATTCGCTACACCGCACTTCAGGACTTCATTCATGGGGCCCGCCGTCAGACCGGTTACGAAGAGCTTGTCGGTCTTGGCAGCATGGAGCGGAGGACTGCATGAGACGAAATGTCATCAAGGGAATCCCGGCGTTCCGCGCCCGGCTCGCCATTCTTGCCGCCCTGGCGTCTTCCGGGGGCTTCGGGCAAGCGAATGCGGACATGTCCAAAGATGTCTTCGATGCCATCTCCATAGAGCAGCTTTCCGTAGAGCCCGCCAAACAAGGGGCTTCTGCGCGGGTAAAGTTCGCCATCGAAAATGAGAGCGGCCAGCCGCTAATGCTCACCGGCGTGAGTTCCGATACCGCATCGTCCGGCGCTTTGCGGCTGCGCTTTCCGGTCGCCGGAATGAGACCCGTCCCGGAACTGGCGATTCTGGACCGTGAACGCCTGGATCTCGGAACCTCGCATGTCGAAGCGGTGCTGCTCGATGTCCGGGAACCGATCGGTCATGGCGACACAGTTCATCTGACCCTTCACTTCCGCGGCTTCACCATTCCGGTCGTCGCCCACGCCCATCCGTAGCGCTGCAAGTGGAGACGGGGCGAACGGCCAGGCGGTTCGCCCCGTTACGAAGCCTCGGCCTCAGTGACTGTGTTCGGTTTGCGGGGCCAGCCAGCGAGCGAGATAGAACCGCTCGAACACGAAGACAGAGACAATCGCCACGACCGCGTAGAACACGATCAGCGGATCGGTTTCCAGCTTCATCAGGGTGAATGCGGCAAGCACGGTGCCATCAAATCCGAGCGCAAGCAGCAACACGGTCGCCGATGCCCCAATCTCGTGGCGCCGGAAGCGAAACACGCCCCAATGTACGACCATATCCATCACGAGGTAGAAGAAGGCTCCGAGTGACGCGATCCGGCTGAGATCAAAGAAGATCGCGAGGATCGACGCGATCACCACGGTGTAGACAAGTGTGTGCCGCTGGATCGTGCCCGACATGCCGAAGTGACTGTGCGGGATCATCTTCATATCCGTGAGCATCGCCAGCATTCGGGATACAGCGAAGACACTCGCGAGGACACCAGAAGCCGTGGCCACGGCCGCGAGTAGGACTGTCAGGTAAAAGCCGATCTCACCGAGAGCCGGCTCCGCTGCTTCGGCAAGCGAATAGTCCCGTGCGGCAATAATCTCACCCAAAGTCAGACTGGAACCGACCCCGAAGGCGACCAGAAGATAGGTCAGCACGCAGACTCCGATCGAGATCATGATCGCCCGGCCGACATTGCGATGCGGGTCGGTGACCTCCGCACCGCTGTTGGTGATTGTCGTGAAGCCCTTGAAGGCAAGGATCGCCAGGGCGACAGACGCAACGAAACCGACCGGACCGAACGAGGCCTCGGATCCGGAAGCCGAGGCCTCGAAGCTGAAGCCGCTCGACCAGAGTGCGGCTATCCCGAACAGGGCGATGCCGCCGATCTTGACTGCAGCCATCAGGATCGAGAACAGCCCGACTGACCGGTTGCCGGCGATGTTCACGATAAACGCGAAAAGAATGACGCCAACGGCCAGAACCGGCACCAATGGACCGCCCGAAATATCGAATGGCCGCAGCACGTAGGTCGCGAAAGTGCGTGCAACGAGGCTCTCGGCAATGACCATGCTCAGCGCCATCAGAAGCGCCGCACCTGCCGCGACCGCCCCTGGACCGTAGCACTTCTGCAGGATCATCCCGATGCCGCCAGCCGATGGCCAGGCGTTCGACATGCTGATGTAGCTGTAGGCGCTGAACCCGGTGAATATGGCCCCCACGATGAACGCCAGCGGAAACAGCGGCCCCGCAAGCTGGGCGATCTGCCCGGTCAGAGCGAAGATCCCGGCGCCAATCATCACCCCGGTTCCCATGGCAACCGCCCCACCCAGGGAGATCGAGCCGGCTTTATAGGTTGTGCTGTGATTACTGTGCTCGGTGCTGTTCATTCGATCGGTTTCTCCGTAAGGGCGCATGAGTGAGTCTTTGGATCTCCGGCCTTGGATCGGGAAACACCGAAGACAAGCCCGATAATGGATAGGAGTGCGAGGCCCGCGAGACTGAAGAGGATACCCTTGCCATCACTCTCAATCGCGATAAGGCCGGCGCCGGCATGAGACAGTAGAAAGGTTGCAGGTATCATCCCGGCGGCGGTAGCAATCGCAAACCACAACCGGCGCAAGTGGGTGAGACCGGCAGCATAGCTGATCACGTCGAAGGACACTGCCGGCAGAAGACGGGCGACAAATACTACAGTGGTAAGGCCTATCTGGGAGTCGACCATGCTTGGAAGGACTCCTTTCCCGAACCAGCGACTGATTCGTTCACGTCCGAAACGCCGAGCAAGTTCGAACGCGATCAGAGCCCCGATTTCCGCACCTGCCAGCGCATAAACAGTACCCCAAAAATGTCCGTAAACCGCTCCTGCAGCCAACGTGATCGGGGCACTCGGGATCGGGCTAAGCACGATAGCAGCCACCATGATCACAACGAGGGCCACCGGGCCCCACGGGCCTGCATTCCTGATATAAGACACGACCTGATCGGATGACCACCAAGGCACCGCCGAGGCAAATGCATAGAGAATCCCGGCCGCGGAGATCAGCGCAAATACCACAATCAATTGCTTGGCCGAGAAGCTGAAGTGGTAACCCATTCTCAATGTCGTGGCCCTCCGCCCGACGGAACCGGCTCGCCGAAGCTCGGGATGAAACGCGGCGTTCGGTCAGCATAGCGACGGTACTCATCTCCAAACGCTGCTTCGGCGGCTTTTTCTTCCGACAATGACAGACGCCAGTACATGAACAGCAGAACGGGATACATCGCTATCGTGAGGATGGTCGGCCACTGGACGAGAAACCCCGTCAGGATCGCAACGAACCCGACATACTGAGGGTGTCGCACTCGGGCATAAAGTCCAGTGACGGCGAGTCTGCCTTCCTTTTGTGCCTGATGGAGTACGGGCCAGGCCGCTGACAGGAGGAGAAACCCGATGCCGATTAGGATGAAACTCAGAAGATGAAATGGTCCGAAATGAGGATTGGCTTCCCAGCCGAACATCATTTCCGGCAGATGCCCAGAATCGTGAGCGAACCAGTTGATCTCCGGAAAGGCGCTTTGCAGCCATCCCGACAGTAGATAGATGGTTAGCGGAAACCCATACATCTCCGTGAAAAGAGCGATCAGGAAAGCACTGAAGGCACCGAAGGACCTCCAGTCACGCTTCGTCTGCGGCTTGAAGAAGCTAAAGGCGAATATGATGAATACGGCCGAATTGATGATCACCAGAGACCACAATCCGTAGTCTGGCTGTGACTCACCCATTGCTATGCCTCCCGGTTTGGTCTCCGCGCAGACCTGACGATTCGTTCGTATTCTCCGGCCTCACGTCGCGAGCGGTTTCGCGGGGAGCATTGTGCGCGTCCTCTTCACCGTGCCGGTGTCCATGCCCGTGTCCGTGTCCTCCATGCATGAAGATATGAAGCAACGGGCAT
Source organism: Nisaea sp. (assembly GCF_965216895.1). Taxonomy (GTDB): domain Bacteria; phylum Pseudomonadota; class Alphaproteobacteria; order Thalassobaculales; family Thalassobaculaceae; genus Nisaea. Next base: position 2,467,870 of record NZ_OZ244205.1, on the reverse strand, counting down.
AACAGGAGCAGAAGATAGGGCAGATAGGGAAAGGCCAATTGAATATGGGCCGAATGCTCTGTCCAGAGGAAGTATCCGACGACGAGAACAAATCCCGTGAAAACAATCGACCTGCGATTTAGCAAGGAGTTCATTTGCATTCTCCAACCGACAGCGGAGAAGCTGACGGCTTTAAGCTTTGAGTTTCTGGAATTCGGGTGGGTCCGGTGACGAAAACGCCAATCACCTGACCACAACCATTTGATGCCCGATGCCGGCGAGTTGGAGTTTCTTGACTGCTTTGCCGCTCGAGATGTCAATCACCCACACTTCCGGGTTTGCTCTGGAGGACACCAGAACCTGACCGGACCCTGTAATTTTAGTCACGTGATAAGGCTCGGGCCCCAGGGGATATTTGGCGACCGAGCCAGAGTTCAGGTTTATGACTGCAACAGCGTCGCTTCCGGTAACTGCGACAAGCAGGCTTTTCCCATCGTCGGACAGGTCCAGACCGTGAATTTCGCTATCGATCGCAAAGCTCCGGAGAATTGCTCCGGTTTTGACATCCAGCTCGAATACCCGACCTGTGCCGGAATCCGCGACGTAGAGGGTTCCGGTGCCGGATCGACGCGCCATATGTTCCGGTGCGTCTCCCGCGAGCATGTTGCGCCGAACGAATGCACGTTCGAGATCGACTTCACTTACAGTTCCATTCCCGCTGTTCGACACAAAGGCTGTTTTGGAAGTCTCGTCGATGATTGCGTAGTTCGGCATCGGGCCGGTTGAAACCCAGCCCACGACCTTGTAGCTGATCAAATCGATTATCGAGATACCGTCTGCCCCGGGATGAGTTGCGACTGCATAGCGACCGTCTGGTGACATCGCGGTGTGATGCACGGCGCCGGGAACCTCAATGCGACGAATAATCCGCTCAGATACCCGGTCTACGATGGAAAGGATGCTGCCTCCCGCTCCAGCAGGCCCGACCGGTTTTTCGGTGGCCCCATGGTGGGCAGCATGTTCGTCGGCGCTCACGGAAGCCGGAGCCTCCACGGATTTGTCCGTTTCCACGAAGCTTCCTGCGACCAAGACTCCGGAAACCGTTGCGCCCGACAGCCCATGGACCGCCTCCAATCCCTCAATTCGTGCGATCGTGGATCCACTTGCCCCATCGACGACAAGAACCGAGTTCGCGCCCCCTTCCGGGATATAGACGGTCTGGGCACGGGTGATACTGGAGGCGAAGCCCAGTATGGCACCGGCAATTGCAGCTGCGAGCAGCAATCCGAACCGGGTTTTCCCGTGAACTTCCCAACTGCAGGTAATGGAATGGGTTCTCTCCAGACCGTGTCTGGATCGTTGAGACAATCTCGACGACATTATTTTCTCCATGGATTCCGGCCTTGACCCTCGGAGGCATCCTCCAGAGAGATCAGGTCCTTGGATATTTTTTCGGATAGTTATCCAGTGGCCAAACCGGCCGGGTATTGGGCTCGGTTTAGTTCCTTAAGGCGGCTTTCACACAGGGCAAGCCCTCGGACAAGCCGCTAAGCCAGTTGATTGAACGATGGCGGTCTGAGCAGGCCGGGCACTGCCACTCCATTCCCGAGAAGATCTGGCTGAAAAGGGAAATGACCCGGAATTCTCTGCGATGGCAGCAAGACACCGCTGTCTAAGACAAACGTCAGGCAAACAAATGAGAGATGGCACTCTGTCAACGCATGGGAAGGTAAGTTGCCGCCCGCATCATCGGATGCCCCGTCGAGCTCTGAAAGAGCCACCTCGGCATGATGTGCCTGAATTTCCCATGGATCTGATGCGATAGCATTGCCGGCAGAAAGAGACAGAAGGGCCATTGCGGCCAGAAGCGGCAGCGCCCAAAAAACCCTCTGTCTGCTCATAATGCCAAGCATTCTCTAAAATCCGGCTTTTTTGTAATCTGGCCTATCCTGGCGCCGGGAACCTTGATCCAGATCAAGAAGGAAGCGAATGGAGAAGCCTTCGGAAAAGCCTTGCCAAATCAGCGGATTCCATTGGCACGTTGAAGGGCGCGCACGTACTTGACGATCATCTCGATTTGCTTCTCGGTCACGCCCTCGACAGGTTTCATGTCTCCGAACCGCCAATGATGGGCTCGTGCACCGCGAAGGGCAGCGAGATAGAAGGATTCGTCGCTATGGTGGCCCGGCGCATACACTCGATGCAGGAACGGCGGGCCTTTGTCCGTTCCTACGCCGTTCAAACCGTGGCATCCTGCGCAGAATTTCTCGTACGCAATTTTTCCGAACACCTCTGGGCCTTTCAGGTCGGGTTCCCTGACTTCCTGCGCCTGAGATGAAGTGGCAAAAATCAAGAATGCTATTGCAGCTGGTAAAATGGTGCGCATGGTTATCCCCTTTTATCGGATCGAGTGACTTGCTCTTGCCGTTGTTGAATTTCATGCGGCCATGTACTCTTGATGTATGACAGCACAGCTATGATGCTTCGGTCATCGAGTAGCTCGTCAAACCCGGGCATGTCGCTCTCATATCCATTTCCCACCACAACGCCCGGGCCGAATTTGGTCAGTTCAAAAATGACGCGGTCCGAGTGATGCCAAGTATGTCCACTCTGGTCATGAGGCGGCGCTGGCAGCCGTCCGTCCTTTTTCCTTTGTCTCCAGTCTGGTTGACCTTCCAGCTTATCGCCGTGGCACACAGCACAGTTCTCGGCGTAAATAGCTCTCCCCGCGGCCACGAGCTGCGCATTATTGGCATCCAATGTAAGAGCTGATTTGTTGGTTGTTTCCTGCCAATAAAACGCAACGACACCGACGCCAACAATCACGAGTATTGCCGCAATACCGAATCCGACCTGTCGAGGCTTCACCGCGAAAGAGCCTTCTTCCGCTCCTCGAATTCTTCCCTGTCAATTTCTCCTCTAGCAAAGCGCTCTTCAAGTATGCGCAAAGCAGAGCCAGCGCCGCCTGCTGTTCCGAACAAACGGGTGACGACAACAATTGCGACGACGATCAATCCAAGTGCGACCAGCATCATGAACGGTCCCATGAACCAGCCTCCGTACATCATATGGTCGCCATAAAAACTGTCACCGGAGTCGGCCGCCGCAGTTCTGGAAAGGGCCACCGCCCCGGTGAAGGCGGTCAGGCTCCAGACACAATGTCGGATTTGCATGGTTTTCCCTCCTTTAACAAATGAGCTTAGTGATGCATGAGTTTCCCGGAGCCATCCTCGCTCGATAGGTCGTCAATGATCGGACAATCTGGGCGATTGTCTCCGGCGCAACTGTCTAAAAGGTGTGCCAGAACTTCCCGGAGGTTTGTCAATTCGACAATCTTTGCCTCGATTTCTTTCAGATTTTTCTCCGCGAGTTTCTTGACGTCGGCGCTGCTCCTCTTCGAGTCCTCGTAGAGTGACAGAAGGGCTCTGCAGTCCTCGACACTGAATCCGAGACTCCGAGCCCTCTGCACAAAGCGCAGTTTGTGGATCTCGATTTCTCCATACTGTCGATACCCGTTCCCGGAGCGAGGAGCGATGACCAATCCGATATCTTCATAATATCGGATTGTCTTAACTGGCAGGTTCGACGCCTTCGAAGCTTGACCGATATTTTTAAGGTTGCTCATCGTACCCTCGTAGTTAGTAAGAGTCTGATTTGCGCCGCCGGGATCAGGGCCAACCGGTCCTAGTTCAACCGGACACGTCTAAGGCGCAGTGCGTTGCCGACCACGGAAAGAGACGAGAGACTCATGGCCGCCGCCGCGAGGATCGGAGACAACAAAAGTCCGAAGACCGGATAGAGCACTCCCGCTGCGATCGGTACGCCGGCAGCGTTGTAAATGAACGCAAAGAATAGATTCTGGCGGATATTCCGCATGGTTGCCGTTGATAGATGGCGTGCGCGAACGATGCCCTGTAGATCGCCCTTGACCAAGGTAAACCCGGCGCTCTCGATCGCGACATCAGCTCCGGTGCCCATTGCTATTCCGACATCCGCTTGCGCCAGAGCTGGAGCATCGTTCACTCCGTCGCCGGCCATAGCCACGCTATGACCCTGGTTCTGGAATTCCTGGACGATTTTGACCTTGTCTTCCGGCAGGACATCGGCTCGGTATTCCGATATTCCCAAACTATCTGCGACCGCTTTTGCGGTTCTGGAATTGTCGCCGGTAGCCATTACGATACGAAGGCCCGCATCCCTTAGCGCCCTGAGCGCCGCAGGCGTCGTTTCCTTCACAGGATCTGCTACTGCAATTAGTCCAGCCGCATTTTTGTCGATGACGACAAACATTACTGTCTCGCCCTGTTCCTGGCGGGCGACGATCGTTTCGCTAAGCTCTCCGATCTCAATGTTCTGTTTTGCAAGTAGCCTTTCATTGCCGAGAGCGATCTGGATTCCGCCAAACTTGCCGACGACTCCCATACCGGTGACTGCGTCAAATTCGTCGACGGAGCGTAGTGCGAGCCCTCTCTCCGCCGCGCCCTTCACAATTGCCTCGGCAAGAGGATGTTCTGAACCGCGCTCAAGGCTTGCGGCTAGGGTCAGGAGTTCGCTTTCATCATATCCCTCCGTCGCCTCTACCGCGACCAGCTTTGGGCGTCCCTCGGTCAGCGTGCCGGTCTTGTCCACGATAAGCGTGGAAACAGCGGAAAATCGTTCGAGAGATTCGGCGTTTTTTATAAGGACTCCGGCTTCCGCCCCTCGGCCTGTTGCAGTCATAATTGACATTGGCGTCGCAAGGCCAAGCGCACAGGGGCATGCAATAATTAGGACCGATACCGCGACAACCAATGCATAGGCCATGGCTGGCGCCGGGCCCCAAATTGACCAAGCTCCGAAAGCTGAGGCGGCAGCCAGAATCACTGCCGGGACAAACCATCCGGCCACAGTGTCGGCGAGCCTCTGAATTGGTGCTCTGCTGCGCTGCGCTTGGCTTACCATGTCGACGATCTGGCTGAGCAGGGTGTCCTTGCCGACACGACGTGCTTCCATGATGATCGAGCCTGTTTGGTTGATCGTCGCACCTGTGACCGTGTCGCCGGAAGATTTCTCTGCCGGGATCGGTTCGCCAGTGATCATCGACTCATCGATCGCTGTCCGGCCTTCTAACACGACCCCATCGACCGGGACCTTTTCTCCCGGGCGGACGCGTAGCCGATCGCCGGCTACCACACGGTCGAGGTCGATCTCTTCCTCGGTACCGTTCTCCCGGACAATGATTGCAGTCTTGGCCGCAAGGCTCAGCAACGCCTTGATTGCACCTGAAGTCTTTTCTCGTGCGGACAGTTCCATGATCTGACCGAGCAGGACCAGGACGACGATGACCGCGCCGGCCTCATAATAGACACCGACCGAACCGTCGCTGTTCCTGAAGCCATCGGGAAAGGCTTGAGGCACGATTGTCGCAAGCAAGCTGAAGCCGTATGCAGCCCCAACCCCTAGCGCGATCAGGGAGAACATGTTCAGGTTCCGGGTGAGGAACGACTTCCAGCCGCGCACGAAAAACGGCCAGCCGGACCAGAGTATCACTGGTGTTGCTAGAACGAGTTCTGCCCAGCTCGCCATCCGCTCGCCGAGCCATTCACGAACGGGAATTCCCAGGTGCGGCCCCATCGCCAAAACCAGAATGGGCAATGTCAGGGCCGTTCCAATCCAAAAGCGTCGCTTGAAATCGACAAGTTCAGGGTTTGGGCCCGCATCGGCCGAGGGCATCATGGGCTCGAGCGCCATACCGCAGATTGGACAGTCTCCCGGGCCCTCCTGAACTATCTCCGGGTCCATCGGGCAGGTATAGAGCGTTCCCTCCGGCATGGGCTCCGGTATGGGGCGGCCTGCGAGGTAGGATTCGGGAGCAGCCAGGAACTTTTCTTCGCAGCGGGACGAGCAGAAATAAAATTTTTCTCCTCCATGCTTCTGCATGTGCACAGCGCTAGAGCGGTCTACTGACATCCCGCAGACCGGATCCTCGCTTTTCAGATAACCTTCCGGGTCGGATTGAAATTTAGACAGACACTTGGGGTTGCAGAACCGATATGCATGACCCGCGTAGTCGAGTGTCAGTTCGTCCTTACTATGTTCGACAGTCATGCCGCACACTGGATCTCGAGTGAGAGTCGGTTTCCCTGGATTCCGCGTTTCTGACGACAAATTCGCCATGGTCAGCTCGCTTCCACAGATTTTCAAAATTTAGGATTTTCCCAATGTGCTCCTTCCAGCGGGTGGAGGGTCAAGGGGCTATTGGGGTTGGTTTTCCCGTGCTCAGGGATGTCGTCAATTGCACCGTATAGGAGTGATGTAAAATATAGAGCGCAATGAATCTTTGTGATTATGATGTATAAATTTCGCCTATCATGCAAAAAGGTTTATTGGGTAGAAAAAGTGCAGACCGATTTGATATGTTCCCGAGTTTTTGTTTTGGGTAGATTGTGGAATTGGTCTCATTTTTATTGAGGATTTGGATTTGCACTCTATCTTCACCCAGCATTCATGGGTCTTCGTTGAAGGCCAGCCCCAACTTGTCGTGCTGATGCGACTGTCACGACCGGCCAAGTAGCCGCGTCTTCAGTGCTTATGCGGGTTTCTTCAAGGTGGGGGGCAACTCTACGCACGCCGGCGCGGACAAGCGCTGTCAACGTTGCCCTAACCGCCCGTACTTGATCGACTGTTGGCCTGCCGGCCCAGTGGAAAAAAAAGCTGGTGTGCTCGTTCGAAAACCAGTGGCTGAAAGGTCGCGATTGGTTGCTCATGTGACCGAAGCCATCTCGGAAGCGACCGCGCGGAACCACGCTCACTCTGTCGCGCTGCACTTCATGTATTACAATTTCATGCGGTTGCATAAGTCGCAGCGAATGACTCTGGCCATGGTGGCGGATACTACGACGAAGCTGAGGGTGATCGGTGAGGTCGTCGATCTGAATGAAGTGGCGGAAGATGCTCGGCCCAAGAAACGTTGCCCGTACAAGAAGCGCTAGGCAGAACCGGTTTCAAACCGAGACGCTATCAAGAGCTTTGCAAACTTGAAAAATTCGTATCATATGATATATTTATATTATGTCATATGAAGTGACACCCGCGGCTTGGCTTGGCCGCTCCTCACCCGGCATTCAACTCGAGCCGGTTTCCGACCGCGACCAGGTCGCGACCTTGGTCAAGGCCCTCGTGCGGATTGCCGAAGCCTGGAAACTGACCAACCAGGAAGCATCCGCCCTTCTCGATGTCCCTCCTGCGACCTGGAGCCGGATGAAGGCCGGCACTTATCGCGGAAGCTTCGATCGGGACAAGGTCACTCGCGCGAGTTACCTGATCGGGATCTACAAGGGGCTTCGTCTCCTCTTCAACGGCCCCCTGACCGAAGGCTGGCCCAAGACGTCCAATGAAGGGCCCGGCTTCGGCGGAAGAACCCCGGTCGAACTCATGTGCGCCGGCGGCATCCCGGCGCTGATGAAAGTGCGCCGCCACATCGACGCGCTTCGGGGAGGTCTGTGATTCGGGCCGATGCGGTGCCGGTCACGGATTTCAACGATTCCTATAAGGTCCGCCTGATTCCGACAGCCTATATCGACCAGCCGGCGATGGCGCCGCTGGTCGATACCCGGGTCGAGCTCGAGTTTCTCGAAGAGATCGAGGCACTGACTTCGGCGCGGCTCTCCCCCGATATCGCCATGCCCGACGGAATCGATCCGGGTGAGCTCATCAGGCCGGAGTCCCAGCCGGGCTGGACCTATATCAACGCCGCGTTCTGCCATGTGCGGCCGGAAGGGAACCGGTTCAACGACGGGGACCGGGGAGCCTGGTATGCCGCCTGGAGCGAAGGGGGTCCAGAGGATGCCGTGCTGACCTCACAGGCCGAGGTCGGCTGGCATCTCGGCCGTGAGCTTGCGGCGACCGGCGTGTTCGAAAACCTGACCTCCTACCGGGAGATCTGGTCGGGTCTTATGGCGGAAATGCATGACCTGAGAGACCATCCTGACGAAGTGTGTCTCGATGCCGATATCGAACAGGGACACGCCGCGGGCCAGGAACTCTCGCGCCAGCTCCTCTCGATCGGGAGCAACGGAGTGCTTTACCCGTCAGCGCGGCGGAAGGGCGGCCTCTGTCTCGCAATCTTCCGGCCATATCTTGTCCAGAAAGTCCGCCAGGGCGGTACCTGGATTTTCGAGTGGCAGGGTCATCCGGACCCGGTGATCCGGGTCGCGTGACCTTGGATCTCAAGATGACAATGAATTCAGTCGACTAAGTTCAAAACACCAGGTTTCCCACCAAATAAATATCAAGCTCATAACTTGAAGGTCGCAGGTGCAAATCCTGCCGCTGCAATCAACGATTCAAGAACGATAGCTACATATCTCGACGGAGCTATTTGATTTCTGGAGCCGTATTGGAAACGGTTGACCGCAAAATATGAAGGGGGGCCGGTTGCTGACCGAAGTATTGTTGAAACATCGCGTCCAAAGACGCTTGGAGCCGGTCTGGTCTCTAAATTCAATGTGACAGCTTTCGACCCAAAGCGGTCACCCGATAACTCTGCGCCGCCTGCAACATCGCGCGCGATCCGTCATGGATTACAGAAGCACCATAGTTGGGATGACCGTAACGATCGCCGGATACAGCAGGACCGCCGCAATCATTGCGAGCTGGATCAACACCAACGGGAAAACACCACGGTATATGTCGACCATCCGGACGCTTGGAGGGGCTGATCCCTTAAGGAAGAAAAGCGCAAAGCCAAATGGCGGGGTCAGGAATGAAGTCTGCAAGACCAAAGCGATAAGTGCACCAATCCAAACCTTCGATAGACCCGCAGACCCAACATACCAACTGAAGTCCAACTGGCTGATTGCCGGATAGAGGATCGGCAAAGAAACCAACACGATCTCGATCCAGTCGATGAAAAAGCCGAGCACGAAGAGGATCGCCAAAACGACAAGCAGAACACCGAAGTCACCGATCTCGAGGGCATCAAAGAGATCGACGGCGATGTCGTCGCCTCCGTAAAAACGGAATACAAGAGAGAAAATACTGGCCCCCATGACCACGAAGAAAACCATGCCGGTCAGCAGCATAGTTCGGTAGAACGCTTCGCGGAGCAGGGATGGACGGAAGCCCCGATACAGAAAGATCAGCAGCGCCGCTCCAACAGCGCCGACCGAGGCAGCTTCGGAAGGCGCGACCCATCCGGCGATGATCGACCCGAGCACGAGCGCAATCAGTCCAACCGGCAGCACAAGGCTGCGGACCAGATAGAGGACGATCGAACCTCCGATTTCAGACTCGGTTTTGCGCTCATCGAGCCTAGGACGCTTCCACACGAAGTCCGAAACAACGAAGAAGGTGATAAAGGCAACGGCCAGTCCGAGAATTGGCGCAATCGGAGCCAGGAACATGTTGGCGACCGTGACCCCGATCGCATCCGACAAGAAGAAAAGCATGATTGCTGGTGGAGCAATCACGCCGAGGGTCCCGGCAGCGGCTATCGCGCCACTCGCGATTTCAGGGCGATATCTTTGGGCGAGCATTGTCGGCATTGCAGCCATGGCGATCGTTGCTACCGAGGCGCCGATGACTCCGGCCATGGGAGCCAGCAGCATGCCGATGACGATAACGGAGATGCACATGCTGCCGGGGACACGCGCCAGCAGGCGCTGTAGGCAAAGCAGGAGTTCCCGAGCGGCCCCGCTGATTTCCAGTGCGACCCCCATAAACAAAAGCATCGGAACAGCCGGATAAACGAGGCTTTCACCTACGGAATCGTAAATTTTGTATGGCACAAGGAACAGTGTCGGGATGGGGAACTCGTCGATAACGACCCCAATCAGAGCGAAGCCAACTCCAACTCCGGCCAAGACGCCGCCCACGGGAAATCCCGTAAAAAGAAGAATTACCAAGGCCAGCAGCATCAGGTGAGGCAGCAAGTCGACCAACATCAGGCATCGTCCCCGTCGACGGCCGGATTGGCCAACCGATAGCAACCGGCCAGGAACAGCAGAAGTGAGCCAATTGGGAGAACCGACTTGATGATCCAGCGGGCCGACAAGCCAAGCGCAGCACGAGAGCCCTCGTCTTGTACGAATGATAACCAGGTCATTCGCACTCCAAACCAGAGCAGTATGAGGCAGAGCGGCAGAAAGAGGGCGATCAGCATGACCTGTTCGAGTCTCGCTTTCAGGCGGGCCGACACGCGTTCGCGGAGGATGTCAACCCGGACGTGGCGATCCTTGATGTACGTGTAGCCGATGCCGAACATGACGGAGGCGAAGAATAACTGCGAGGCAAGCTCTTGAAGAGGGGTCGAACTGAACTGTAAGAACCGTCGCCCCGTAACGTCGACAATCGATACCAAGATCAATCCAGGTAGAAAGATCAACGCAGCCACGGCACCGCCTACGGAGATGGCCTTCTTCGCCGTTTCAAGGAGATCCATCTGCCCCATCCTTCAAGCCTGTTGCAACATTCAGTCGTGGATCAGCGAGCAGGATAGAACCTATAGTGACTAGAGGCTCAAGGGGCATCTGGATGTTGAGCAAGGTTCAGTAAAACCGAGGCGCGACGAGAGGGCGCGCAAATGGGCCAGGAGACCGAGATGGACGAGGCCCGGATTAATGACCATCTCGGCGAGATGGTGCGCGAGACTATAAAGGAGGCGCTGATCGAGATGTACCTAGCCGGCGTGTCGGTCCGCTTGGTGGAAGACATCACCGAGGCACTGTTGGGCTCCCGGGTAAGCCCCGGCTCAGTGTCGAACCTGAATAAGATGATCTACGTCAAGATCGAGGCATGGCGGCACCGGCCGATCGCTGTCGATCACCCGTATTTGTATCTGGACGGCGTCATCATGAGCCGGAGCCGGGCAGATGAGGTTCGCAACGTCTCGCTGCTGGAGCGAGCGCGTTCAACGCTGAGGGCTACCGGGAGATCCTGGAGATTTGCAAGGGGGCGAATGAGAACCAGTCTGGCTGGTCAGCGTTCCTGAGGCTCCTGGTCGACCGTGGGTTGTCCGCTGGTGATCTCCGACGGTGCGAAGCGAAACCAGCGTCGTCTCTAAGGGACCGCGATGCGTAAGCCAGTATCATCCATCCTTGGGCACCAGACAGACCGAAAACCGATCTTAGCCCTGCGCTGCCAAGACGACCACCTGATTGGGTACATTTCCGATCTCGGACCCGTCACAATCGATAGTTAGCGTCGTGCACCCACCAATCCTGTATCAAGCAATTCGACCTCTTGAAGCTCTAGTCACTGTAGGGACTATGTTGATACTATCAGTCCGAATCACGAGGTGACCCAATGTCTTCTTCCGCCCCTTCCCATGACCACGATGAGGATCACGGCGAAAGCTGCTGCGGAGGTGGTGGAAGCTGCGGTGACGTCGCTCCCGCTACGCCTGTGCCGTCGGTCGGGCGCAACTTTCAGGTTTCTGGGCTCGACTGCGCCGAGGAAGTGGCGATTCTGAACAAGGTCGTCGGCCCAAAGGTTGGCGGGGCAGAGCATCTGGCTTTCGACGTCATCAACGGGCGGATGACCATTCTAGACAGCGCGACCCGTGTAACTGACGACGAGGTGGCGCAACTGGTCGCGAGTACCGGCATGAGTGCCAAGCGCTGGGATGCGGGGACCGCATCGGAAGATCAGGCGGCCCATCTGGCCCGGCAGCGGCTGTTCACTGCGCTGAGTGGCGGCTTCTGGGCAGCAGGTTTTCTCTGGCACATCGTCGAGACCGGCATGGGCGGGGCTCTTGGACTGTTCGCGGGTCACGGCGAAGCACCGATGCCGCTGGCCGAGGCGGGGCTCTTCGCCGTCGCGATCCTGTTCGGTGTCTGGCTCGTGGCCCCAAAGGCATGGTCCTCTGCGCGACGGCTGTCGCCCGACATGAACCTACTGATGGTGGTCGCGGTGGCCGGAGCCATCGGTCTCGGCGAGTTCTTCGAGGCGGCGACGGTGGCCTTCTTCTTCTCGCTGTCGCTGTATCTCGAGAGCTGGAGCGTCGGGCGTGCGCGAAATGCGGTAGCGGCGTTGCTCGACCTCGCGCCGCCGTCGGTGCGGGTGATCCGCCCCGATGGCACTGAAGCCGAAATGCCCGCGGCGCAGGTGGCGGTCGGCGACCGCTTCATCGTGCGTGGCGGCGACCGGATTCCTCTGGACGGGGAGGTGACGGACGGCGCGGGCGCCGTCGATCAGGCCCCGATCACAGGCGAAAGCGCGCTCGTGCCTAAGGAGGCGGGCGACGAGGTCTATGCCGGCACGATCAATGGCGAAGGCACGCTGACCGTACGGTCCACCAAGGCGGCTTCGGACACGGTGCTGGCCAAGATCATCCGCTTGGTGGGCGACGCCCACGCCCGCCGCGCACCCGTGGAGCAGTGGGTCGCCAAGTTCGCGCGCATTTATACGCCCATCGTCATGGCGCTGGCCGTCGCCATCGCGCTTCTACCGCCAATCTTCTTCGGCGGTGCCTGGGACTACTGGTTCTACAACGCGCTAGTCCTCTTGGTGATCGCCTGCCCCTGCGCTCTGGTCATCTCGACGCCGGTCTCCATTGTCGCCGCACTGACGGCCTCGGCGCGAGCCGGCGTACTCATCAAGGGCGGTGCCTATGTCGAGGCACCGGGCCGGACGACCGCTTTGGCGATGGACAAGACCGGTACCATCACGATGGGTGAGCCGGAGGTGGCTGCGGTGCATCCGCTTAGTGGAGCCTCGGCGCGAGACCTGATGACGCTGGCAGCCGCACTCGAAGCTCGGTCATCGCATCCGCTGGCGCGTGCCATTCTTGGTCGGGCCCAGGCAGACGGCATCGCGGTGTCACCGGCCGAGGATACGCGCACCGTACCGGGCCGGGGACTGGAAGGAAGGTCAGGGGGGCGAGAAGTCTGGCTCGGCTCAGACCGGTTCGCCGAAGAGAAGGGGTTTGGCAGCGCCATTCCCGCGGATCTCCGCGACCGGATCGAAGGGGACGGCAGCACACTTGTGGCCGTCGGTGACGAGACCGGCGTGACCGGCATCCTCGAACTGCGCGACCGTATCCGATCAGACGCCAAGGGTATTGTGTCGCGCCTTCACGCGCAGGGCGTGAGGACCATCGTCATGCTGACGGGCGACAACGAACGCACCGCACGGGCGGTTGCCGCGGAGGTCGGTATCGACGAGGTGCGTGCCGAGCTTCTACCCGAGGACAAGGTGTCGGTCATCGAGGACTTGGTCGAAAGCCACGATATGGTCGCGATGATCGGTGACGGTGTGAACGACGCCCCGGCCATGGCGCGGGCGCACTATGCCATCGCCATGGGTGCCGTCGGTTCCGACGCGGCCATCGAGACTGCGGACATTGCCTTGATGACAGACGACATCGGCAAGGTACCGTGGCTCATCGGTCATTCCCGGCGGACCATGTCGATCATCCGTCAGAACATCGGCGTTTCACTGGCGACGAAAACCATTTTCGTCGTTGCGACCGCCTTCGGGATGGCGTCGATGTGGGGCGCGATTGCTGCGGACGTTGGCGTCTCGCTTCTAGTGGTCGCCAATGCTTTGCGCCTGCTCAACGGCCATAAGGCCGGTGCGCCGCCATCCGGCGGTGAGCCGATGGGCGAACAGAAGGTAAAAGGCACGCTTGCGCACGGGCATTGAATCGCAACGACCTACAGGGTGGCGTTCGATGTATACGAGACCTCGTGGAAGAGGAAGAGAGCAGTAATCTCCATCCAAATCCCACGCCGTGCCATCTTGCGCGGCGGGGTTGCCGATTTTCTGTCCGGCTGCGCCTGTAAGTTCCGAACTTTTTCGGACCCGGGTCACCCGGTTGCGCCTCTCGAACGCGCAGCGTCTGCTGGTTCTCGGTGGCGCCGATCGCGTATTGAGAACCATTCGATCGAACTGCGTTTCGCGCCTTTGGGTTACAAGTAGTTCGAGGGCGATGGCCGCACACCGGAAGGCTCCTATGTAGTCGCCCGGCGGAACCTCGACAGCCTCTTCCATTTGTCCGTCGGCATCTCCTATCCGAACGACGCTGACATCGCTTCCGCCGAGTCGCGGGAGCGCCCCACCACCGCAAGGACATCTTCATTCATGGCGGATCGCGATCTGGGATCCACCCCACGAATGTCCGCGACTCTACGGCGGGTTGCCTCTCGGTCACGAATCCCAAGATCGAAGAAATCTACGCCGTGGTAAGGGACGGGACACCGATCGACATCTACGGCTGATGAGCCGGGAGGCATCTGTGCGTCGGTCGATCGATTCAGGCAATCCAACGGCGCAGCGCCATGTTGATGGCCTCGATGGCGACCACCATGGCGATCACGGCCAACGTGATACTCGCCGCCTTGTCGTACTGAAACGAGCGCACATAGGTCTGGATATAGAACCCGATCCCGCCTGCGCCGACGACACCAAGGATCAGCGACTCGCGCAGATTCAGTTCGAAGCGGAAGATGGTGTCGCGGGCGACAATGGGCGCCATCTGCGGCCAGATCGCGTGCCTGAGCTGGGCAAGTGGCCCGGCACCGGCGCTTTCTAGCGCAGCGATCGGCGCGCGGGAAACGCTGTCGATCGCTTCGGCATAGAACTTCGCAAGCATGCCAGTGGCGTGAAAGGCGACTGCAATGATGCCAGGGAGAGGACCCAAGCCCACTGCGCCGACCATGAACATGGCTACGAGGATCAGTGGGATAGCACGAATGAAGGCGAGCAGCGTGCGGACAGGACGGTAGAGCGCCGGCGACACCATCGTCTCGGATGCCAATATCCCGAGTGGCACCGAGAGGATGACCGCGCCGAGAGACCCCAGGATCGCGATGCGCAGCGTTTCCGCGCTCCCCTTCATGATCTCGTTCATCACGGTCGGATCGGGGGGGATCATCCGGCCGAGAAAATCTGCGATCCGGGGGCCAGCGGACAGAAGGCGAGACAGTTCGACATCGGTGGTGGCGAACGACCAGAGTACCGCACCCGCGACCAACGCCCCGGCTGCGAAACCGCCAAACCCGCGTGACTGCATCAGATCACCGCCCGCAACCCGATGCCCGGCAGGGCTAACCTGTCGCGATAGAGGTCCGCCGTCGCATCTTCGCTCAGTTCGCCGACCGCTACGTCGAAGGCGATTCGCCCATCCCGCATGCCCACGATACAATCAGCAAAACGCCGCGCGAGATCGGGCTGGTGCGACGAGAACAGCACGGTCGCCCCCCGCGCGCGCGCAGCGCCGGTGAGCAGCGTCAGGATTTCTGCAGCTCGAGTGGGATCGAGATGGCTGACCGGCTCGTCGGCAAGGATCAGACGCGGCTCTTGGGCAAGGCAGCGTGCAATGGCAACACGCTGCCGCTGCCCGCCGCTGAGACTGTCGACCCGGCGCTCGGCCAATTCGACGATGCCACAATCCGCGAGCGCGGCGCGTGCCACGTCCATATCGCGTGGCAAAGGGGACCCGAGGGCCGCACGCAGCGGCGACATGCGGCCAAGTCGCCCATTCAGCACGTTTCGCAACACTGAAGAACGTTCGACCAGCGCGAATTCCTGAAAGACGAAGCCGATGTCAGGCCGGCTGGCACGCGACGGTGGATGATCGGGATCGAGCGGCACGCCCAGGATCGAGACACGACCGCGCCAGCCTCGAAGCCGCCCGTCGAGTAAAGTCAGGAGAGTTGTCTTCCCGGCGCCTGAAGGTCCGAGCAGCGCGGTGCTTTCGCCCGCAGGAACCCTGAGCGATAGGTGGTCCAATGCTGGTAGCTCGGCGTTCGGATGGACGAAGCTCAGATCGCCTATTTGCACCGCGGCGCTCATTCGAGGAGCCCGTAGCGCCGGGCCATGTCGCGCACTCCTTCATAGGCCTTAGGGTCCGCTCTGACATAGCCATCGGGTCCGTAGAGGTAGCGCAGCAGGTTGCGGTTGCCGGCTTCATTGAGGCGCATCATCGCATCGACGAACCGCGACTGGAGGCCTGTGTCCAGTTCCGGCCGTGCGATCACCACATGACTGGGGATCGGTTCGCTCTCGGCTATCCAAGTAACTTTGGCCTGTTGCTGCGGGGTGAGAAGGAGGTCGGCATACTGGCCCGCGCCGGAGGCATCGACAAGGCCCTCGGCCATTGCCTGCATCGCCTGCTGATAGCCGCCCGCGAAGAAGATGCGGCCGAAGAAGGCTTCGGCGTCGCCGGGCCCTGTCACCAATCCCGCTTCGACGAATTCCTCCAGCGGATAGAGGTAGCCCGATTCCGAGATTGGATCCGCGAAGGCGATATCCTTACCCCGGAGATCTGCAAGCGTCTCGATCCCGCTGTCTCGGCGCACGAAGACCCGGCCGTTGTAGCTCGTTGCGCCGCGGTAAACTTCGGAGAGCAGCGGCACCGCGCCGATCTCGGCCTCGGCCAGTACGAAGGGCAGAGCGCCCATGAAGGAGATGTCTGCGTCGCCGTTCCGCAGCGCCTCGACGGCAGCGGCGTGATCGATGGTGACGAAGCCCTCGACCGGAACGCCGATCTGGCCCGCCAGCCATCCGGTGATCGCTACTATGTCGCCGAGCAGCTTTTCCGGGTTTTCCTGCGGGATGAAGGCGAGGCGGAGGCCTTCTTCCTGCGCCGCAAGGCGTGATCCGAAGGATAAAACGCCCGCGACGGACAGGATCATCGCCTTTCTGCGGCTCAGACGGATCGACATCAGAACGCCCTCTCCTCGATTGTTTTGGCCTCGTCCCTGAACGCGGCCCAATGTGCCTCTGCCGACCCCCAGTCTCCGGCGCGCACGGCGGCGCCGACCTTGGCCATTTGTTCGGCAAGCGCATGGACCTCCGGCCGCGCGGCAAGATTGGACATCGTGCTGGCATCAGCAGAGAGGTCTGCGGCGACCGTATCCGTCAGGAGAAGGATGTGCTCTGCGTCTCGCCGGGGCAGCAGCGAATCGAGTGTTGATGCGAAGGTCGTCAATTCGGAAAAAGCGAGGCGGAAGGAAGTGTTCTCGGCATCGAAAGTCTCGTAGGGCTCATCGGCCGAGCCCACCGCCTCCAGATACGCGCTCAGGTCGGCGCGTTCGGTCTCTGACAGCCCGAGCGATTTCGTCTCGTCGAACCAGTCCACAACGGCGGCGAGTGTCGGCAGAGATCCGTCGTGGAAGTAGGGCCTCGTGTAGACCGTCCCAAGCAAAGTGGGCGTGTCGAATGCGCCTGCCCGCGCGCCTTCGTAGGCTGGACTGGCGGACCCGACGTCGTGCGCCTGACGGTCGAGAAAGTTGCTGTCCGGCACGTGACAGCTGGCGCAGGAGCGATTGCCGAGGCCCGCGAATGGCCGATTGAATATCTCCTCGCCGCGCCGCGCGGCCTCAGGTGCCTCATCGGTCAACCGGCCAGCCGCGGTTAGCTTCGAATTCGGCAGGAAGTCGAACTCCAGCATATAGGCCAGAAGCGCGTCGAGCATGAAGGGCGTGGGTTCGGCTCCGCCGAATTCGTTTACAATCACATTGCGGGTGAAGTCGCGGAGCGACGCAAACCGACCGTCGCGGCCATACGGGCCGGTGAAACGCAGGCCGCGCAGGCTCGGGATGTCCAGGGGATCGTCGCGCTGGTCGTTGAAAATTGGGTTGAAGAAAGCGCCGTCCACGTCGATCGCCCCAGGCTGATGGCTGGCGCCGGGGATGAACAATCGCTGGTTCACGTCCGAGCGATTGTGACAGGTCGAACATGCGATCCCGAGGTCGCGCGCCGGGCTGCCGAAGATCTGGGCGCTGTCGAACAGCATGTCGCCATAAGCGACAAGCGGCAGGTCGGTTTCATTGATGCCTTGCTCCTCAAAATTGAGGACGAGCAGGGGCAGAGGATCCTGGTCGAAGATATCGGACCCCGGCGGCAGGCTCGGTGGCATCTCGATGCTGTGTCCACTGAGCACAGCCGCCTCAGGCAGCGGGCTGAGCTGCTGCCTCGGAGCGAAGTCGTCCACGAGATAGTTATCTGCGAGATAGTTAGAGATCACCGATCGTGCCGCGACCATCGCTTCGCGGTCAGGTGGCGTGGCACCTGCTCCAAGAACACCGGCGGACCCCGTGCTGCTGTTGAGTTCAAGCCAGGCACGGCCGATCCGGCGTGATGCCTCAGGATCGGCGACGCCAACGCCGTCAGCGAAGGCGCGGTACAGTTCGCGTGCCGTCCTCACCGCTTGCTGCGCGCTTGTCGGATTGTCGGCCTCCAGTGCGCGGTCCAGCTCTTCCTCGATTCTGAGCGCGATTAACCTCGTCGCGGCGGTGAACAGAGACTGGCGGTCCCGGCGCGCCAATGCGTCCAGCAGAGGCCCGGTTTCAATATCGCTTCTCCCACCCAACCAGGTCATCGCATCCACGGAAAACTCCGAGTTGCGGTAAGGGTCGGACCAAGCGGCTTCGATGTCGTCCCAGGGGAGCGGTTCCAGATTTCCGAGAAACAGCGTCAGACGGTGGGCCGCCGCGTCTGGAAGCCACGGGGCTTCTTTCGCAGGTGTCGCAATGGCCGGCCCGAACGAGACGAACACGCCGACCAGAGAGACAATCATGTATCCAAGCAATTTCCGGATCACCATGCCCTCCAACACCCGAAATGTTAGCTGTGTCTAATTTATCTATCCGAGGCTAACAATTTGTCAATCCTTCTGTTTCAGGGCAAACTCCCGAAATGACCAAGCTGCAATCACATGAACGCGAGACCTTTGAACCTGTAGAGCGCGCGCCGGAGGCGCAGGCGGAAGGCTTTGCGATCGTGCGGCAAGCGCATGAAAGCGAGATGGCGGAGGACTACGTGGAACTGATCGCGGAATTGATCGAGTCCCGTGGAGAGGCCCGACCGGTCGATATCGCCGAGCGACTGGGAGTGAAGCCGCCGACTGTCACCAAGAACATTTCGCGCCTTAGGACTGCTGGTCTCGTCCGGCGAGAGCGCTATCGAGCGATTTTCCTTACCGAGACAGGCCAGGCATTGGCCGAAGCATGCAGAAGACGGCATCGGATCGTGGTCGCGTTCCTCTTGAGCCTTGGGATCGATGAGGAAACCGCGGAACGTGATGCTGAGGGGATCGAGCATCACGTGAGCGATGAAACGCTGGCGGCGTTCGAACGAGGACTCGATCGGGGATGATCGATTTTAACGATATCGCCGAGCGCTGGATCTAGGTCATGGACTCATAAGCGGGTCATGCACAAAATTAGTCCGCTGATGCTCCAGAAGCAGACGCGATTTGCCGAAGCTGGACGTGATCGAGTTTGCCCAAAACCGGACGAACCTAGTTTCGGAACGGCGAAAGAGAAACGCCACTCATTCCAAACCGAAGAGCATCATCGCTGGTCGCTCGCACCGACATTGTCTCGCGAGCGATTACGAAGCGTCTCCATAATCCGGCATTCATCGATTTGGCCACCGCCGCAAACGTCAATCATCCGCTCCAATTCTGACTTAAGTGCTGCAAGACGGGCCATGCGCTGATTCACTTCGTTCAGGCGAGTTTGCGCAATCTCGGTGACTGCTTCGCAACTCTGGCTTGGACGCATGGTCAGATTCAGCAGGTCGCGAATTGCGTCCTGGCGAAACCCCAATTCTCGGCAATGCTGAATAAATCCGAGGCGTGTGACGTGCTCGGGCCCGTATCGCCGCTGGTTGCCTGCCGTGCGCGACGGTAACGGCATCAGTCCGATTTCTTCGTAATAGCGGATCGTCGGGACCTTGCATTGGGTCTCCTTCGAAAGCTGACCGATTGTTAGAACGCGCAGCATGGCGATTCCTCTTGAACCTCTAGTAACTATAGAATTTATATTTTTCGAGAGCCAATGGGAAGTCCGGAAGTGCGTCAGATATGGCCGGATCTAATCGTGGCCGGAGTTATGGCGAGCCTGTTCCTTTGGTCTCCGGCCCAAATAGTTCGCCAAGCGGCGCATGAACTGGAACACGCAAGCACTTTCCCAGCAGAGAGAGCAACGAGGAGAAGCAACATGAGGAGAATAGGGCCTAGGCTTGCCGTGGCGGTTTCCGGGTTTCTGGCGTTAGCCGTCGCAGCCGGATTCGTGTTCAATCTCAATGACGCGGCGGCCCAATCGCCAAATCAGCGTTCACAGCCGGGTCAGTGGGACAGGTGGAACCCCGGATGGATGCAGCGTGACATGTGGGGTCCGGGCCGAATGGGGCCAGGCATGCAACAAAGGATGGCGCGACACTGGGCCTTCATGCATCAGGGCATCCCGGCTGCGTATCAGGCAGCACGAAACCCACTTTCGCCGGACGCCAAAATCATTGATGAAGGCCGCGCTCTCTATCAGAAGAACTGCGCATCTTGCCATGGGGCGACAGGCATGGGGGACGGTGAAGTAGCGAACTCACTGAATCCGTCTCCGGCCTTGCTCGCCTATATGATTCAGATGCCAATGTCAGTAGATGAGTACATGCTGTGGTCGATCTCTGACGGTGGCGCGGCCTTCGGAACTGCGATGCCCGCATTCAAGGGCGTCCTGACCCGAGATGAAATCTGGAAAATTGTCACCTACATGCGAGCAGGGTTCCCTGTTGCGCAGTCTCAATAGTGAGGTCCGAGCCCATGTCTCGATTTTTCGGTTACTTGATGTGTGCGGGGATGGCTTTGCTGTTCTCGTCTCCGGTTCTCGCACAGCAATCACAACAGGGACCAGGATATGGCCGCTACATGTGGAATGAGGGCTGGCACGGCTGGTTCTTCGGCCCGATCATGTTCAAGCTCCCACCATTTGGAATCTTGAATCAAACAGCGATCGAATTATGAATCCTGTTTATGAGTACATGACCTCGCAAAGTTCCCGGACAGCGTCCGAATTAGGTTCATTGATCTGTCCGAAACCATCGCTGGACCATTGGCGCGACCAGAAGCAATCCGACACCACCGACCACAAACACATCGGCCATGTTGAAGGCCGGCCAGTGGACGGAGCCAAAGTAGAAATCGAGGAAGTCTGTCACACCCCGGAATCTGAGGCGGTCCAGAACATTTCCGAGCGCGCCGCCTATGATCGCGCCGTAGGCAAACGCCTCGGTCCCGTCCCGGGTGCGAAGCATTATGACCACGAGCCAAGCGCAGACTGCCAAGGCCAGCGCCACGAGGCTCCACCACGGTGCGCCGCCCAAGAGACCGAAGGCCACGCCATCGTTGCGGTGAAACGTGAGGTTGAACCCGGAAAATAAGGGAACTCCAGCGCTCAAGGCGCTCGCATTCGCGACGACGATGGCCTTTGTGACCTGATCGACCGCAAGAGCCGCGATGGCGGCCAACATGCCGATCAGTGGCGTTTTTCCGGCTAACAACATGCTTTACCCCAACCAGACGTCGAGAAACAGCATCAGGACAAGGCCAGTCGAAAGCCCGAGCGTTGCCTTGTACCGGTTTCCGCTGCGATGGGGTCGGGGGTGTTCTCGTGACTGATGACATAGAGAATAGCACCGGCGGCGACGGCCAGCCCACAGGGCAGAAGCGGCTTTGACAGCGTGATGATACCCGCCCCGAGCAACCCGCCGAGCGGTTCGACCATGCCGGTAAGTGTCGCGATGTCCCATGCCCAGAAGGATCCCGATCAGACGATGATTGCAGGCGCCGCGCTGCTGTCGAATCGCGGCTCGGCCGCATCCAGCGCGGGGATGATCAGCGAGAAAAAGGAGGCGGTGAGCATTGCGCCCGTCGTAGAGCCGAGCGACAGGTCGCATGTGACTGGTTAGGGAATCTGGCTGAACAGCACAGGGACGGCCCTGACGACTGTCAGTTTGCCGGCGGCCGGGCTTCCGAGAAAGCCAAGCATGATAGGGGGCAACTGATCCATTCTTCACTTGGCTTGCCCTTCCGGGTAGCTCGAATAGATGTCGGTCGAACCGTCCTTGTGGATCAGAAAGACGTCGTAGGCTTCGCGGTCCTCCTCGGGCCCCATGCCGGGGGAACCGTAGGGCATGCCCGGAACCGCGAGGCCGACCGCATCGGGCCGTTCCTCGAGCAAGCGGCGGATGTCCGAGGTCGGCACATGGCCTTCGATCACATAGCCGTCAACAACCGCCGTGTGGCAGGAGACCATGCGCTGTGGCACGCCGTTGTCGAGCTTGAAGCGCACGAGAAGGTCGCCGAACATATCTCGGCCCGTCGGCGCGAATCCGTTCTCTTCGAGATGGTTCATCCAGGACAGACAGCAGCCGCATCCATTTGTCTTGCGGACCTCAATCGGGGTTGCCTCCGCGAGGGCTTGCGCCCCCGGGAACAGAGCGATTGCGATGAGCAGGGTCTGGGCAAATCGTTTCATGGGTCAGAGCCTTTCGGTTGCTGTTAGGCCGTTCTCGCGGTCGAGGTTCTTAGCCAGAAGCGCGCGGGCGTCAGCCAGGCGCGATAGCGCGGCAGCGTCATTCGCCTCGAACTCGGCGGCCTCGGCGAGCCGCTCGTCGGAGAGTGGGTCGGTCGGGCGGCCGTCCACCAGAACCTCGTAGTGCAGGTTCGGCCCGGTCGCGGTGCCTGTCGCGCCGACACGCCCGATTATGTCCCCGGCGGCAACGCGCTGGCCTTGTGTCAAGTCCTCCGACGCCGCGCTGAGATGCGCGTATCGCGTCAAGGTGTCCGAGCCGTGTGAGATCTCGACGACGCGGCCGTACCCACTCCGCCAGCCGATGAAGTTGATGCGCCCAGGCGCCGTCGCTTGAACCGGCGTCCCACGAGCCGTAGCGAAGTCGACGCCGGTGTGCATTCGCGTGTTGCCGTAGACTGGATGGGGCCGGCTGCCGAACACCGAGCTCAGGCGCGCACCTTCCACAGGCTGCGCAATCACACGGAGTACCTCGCCATCGACAAATATCGTTGCCTGTCCGCTGCCGTTGTCCGGCCAAACGACCTCGTAGAGCGCGCCTCCGACCTCGAGCGCGGCAAAGGCAAGGTCAGGCTGGCCCATCCTGTCTTCTCCCACGCGCGCCTCGCGCCAGAGAAGCTGGAGCGTTTCGCCGCCCGCTATCTCACGGCGGAAATCCACGGTCCCGCTCAGCATCTGCGCCAGATCCACGGCAAACCGGGGCGGAATACCAGCGTTATCGAGCGCGGCGAAAAGCGAGCTATCGATCACCGCTTCGCCGGCGTATGTCACGACCTCCGGATCCGGGGCCACAACTTTCGTGGCCAACTGATCACCGAAGACCGCTTCAATCCGCACACCATCCTCAACAGCGAGCGCAACGCTACGCAGGCTGCCATCCATGGCCGAAACGACGGTCACGGAATGCCCCGGCCGCAGCCGTCTCAGATCGTACTCCGTGCCAAGCGCCATAGCGATTTCCGTTCGGTCGGTCGCTGAGAGACCCGCCTCTACGAGAACGACATCGAGCGTTTCGCCGCTTTCGATGTCGCGCGACCAGTTGGACAGGCGAGGCTCGACCGTCAGTAAGGAGCTATCATCGACAGTGACCTGCAATTGTGGCATCGGTCTGAGAGCAGCCACGGGTTCACTTCGTTGCGGCGCAAGTCGCGGCGATGCCAACTCTTTAATCGGGGCCGGCTGGAGCCCGTCAGGCGTCCATATGTTAGCTGCCGCAAGATCTGGAGGAACGGGGGCCTTCGACCAGCCCCCCGAGTTGGCGAGACTGCCACCGGACACCGCCGACACGATTGCGAAACCTGCCGCGATTGTTCTGATCCTCATGTTGCCCCCTCACTTTCTTCGTTGAGCGAGCGGCGGATTTTCGGGACCGCGAATTTCCTCGGCTCGTGAAAATCGATCATGGTGGTAAACCGGCCCGTGGCGTCGAACAGGAAAACGCTGGCGGTGTGGTTCATGGTGTAATCGCCGCCGTCGGTCTGCACCCGCTCGTAGCGCGCGCGGAAGCCCTGCGCTGCTCGCGCGATCTCGTCCTCCGGGCCGGTCCAGCCACGGATCGATGGATGGAAATAGGCAACATAGTCAGCCATCGCTTCAATAGTATCGCGCTCGGGATCGACGGTGATGAACACCACGTTCATTTCCTCCGCCTCTTCACCGAGGTCGTCGAGCCAGCCAGAGATCTCCGAAAGCGTCGTCGGGCAGACATCCGGGCAGTAGGTGAAGCCGAAGAAGACCATCGTCGGGCGCCCGATCAAGGCTTCGGGTCCAACCTCGATACCCTCGTGATCTGAGAGACGGAACGCCATTGCGGATAGGGCCACCGGTCGCAACCCCGTCTGTTCGGGTGCGCCAGGGCCATCAACCTGCCACCATCCAATGAAAAGTGTCAGGGCAATCGCTGCGACGCCTACGGAGGCATATATTGATATCTTCCGCCGGTCCATCAGCCCTCTGGACCGCGTGCGGCAATGCCTAAAATTGGAACCTCGACAACGATTTCGCCACCATCCGAGAAGTCCAACCTCAGAGAAAAGTCATCTCCCTCGGCCATCGGTTGCTGCAAGCGCATTAGCATGACGTGCAGCCCTCCCGGTTCCAACGACACAGCATCACCTGGTGCAATCTCGATCTCGCCCGCGGGTACCATCGAGCTGACACCTTCGGCATTCGTAGATGTTTGGTGAATGTTTGGCGTGATTGCCAATCTTGTGCGGATGCCGGTCAGTGTCACAGCCTCGTCGCCAGTGTTGCGGATTGTCATATACGCTGCTCCCGGACGGTTTACGCCTATTGACGCGCGCGCCCAGGCGTCTTCGACGACTACATCCTCTGAACCAGCTATAGCGGAGGTTGCTGCACCTGATGCGAACATCAGTGTCGCGATCAAGCTGATGATTACTGTCTGCACTTTGACTTTGCCTTTCTCGAATTCGTCAACTGTTAGCCGCTGCGACTTCAGTCGCTACCAGACGGCGCAATTCCGCTTCCCCAAAGGGATCAAGTGGCTTGCCATTGACGAAGAAGGTCGGTGTTCCGCGGACTCCGGCGGTTTCTACATCGGCTCGATCCTGGTTGAGAACGCCGGTTGTCTGTGGCGCGAGAAGTTGGGCCTTCGCTGCCTCCGGGTCCAGTCCGGCAGATGCTGCAATCCCAATCAGCAACTCCGGTCGCATGCCGCCATGGGAAGCCCATTTTGGTTGATCACGCAGTATGGCCTCCAATACGGGTTCGAAGACGCCTTGCATGCGCGCAGCCTCAAGAACGCGAATGGCAACTTCGGAACCCTCACCGTGAAATGGGGTGTAGCGGATGACGACGCGCACGGCATCGCCATGCTCAGCCATGATGTCCTTTACGATAGGATGAAAAGCCCGGCATGCCTCGCAAGCCGGGTCGAAGAACTCGACGATGGTCACGGGCGCGTCTCTGGGACCAAGAACGGGCGAGTAGGAGCGGATCAGCGCCTCCGCAAGTTCTGGGGAAACAGGCTCGGCCTCCGCCGGTGGGCCGGGGCGGGTAGTGTACCAGGTCGCGCCTCCGAAACCGGCGACAGCAAGCGCAAGGGCTGAGAGAATAAAGTAGCGTCTGTTCATGTTCGTGTTTCCTTCAAGGAGAGAGCCGACAGCACGCCGATCAGAGCGAAGGCGGCGAGCGCCATCAGCGGGATCGGAATGCCGAAGACCAGTTGGTTGTCGTCGATGCAAGAGGGGCCTGTGACCGTGCAGGGCTGAATGCGCTCGGGGATCAGGCCGGCGTAGAGACCTACATGCCAGAGCGCGACAGCGCCTCCGCCAAGCGCTAGGGCGATGCCGTATTGGCCCACGCGAGGGTCGCGCCACCAGAGGCCGAGGCCGAGGACGATGGCCAGCGGAAACATGAAGGCCCGCTGGAACCAGCAGAGCACGCAGGGCGTCTGCCCCAGAACCTCGCCGATGAAGAGCACGGCAAGCGAGGCCGTGAGCGCGATCATCCATGCCAGCCCGAGAGCCGTTTCTCCGGATATACGGGTCATGTCGGTCAGATCCTCTCTCTCAGATCGGCGAGCGTCTCTTTGGCGGGCGTGTCCCGTTCGGGATCGATAGTGATGAAGATCGGCCGCACCTTGGCAGCGTCATCGCCCAGTCCCTGCATTACGGCTGCGACCTCCGATAACGTGGTGGGGCAGACGTCGGGACAGTTGGTGAAGCCGAAGAAGATCAACATTCAGCGCCCATCGAAATCACCTTCCGTACGCACCATGCCCTGATGATCGGCCAGCTTGAACTCCGCGACGAACGCCGGATCTGTCTCTGTTAGCGCGCTGTCGGCGCGATATTCGGACCAGAGCTGAGGCCATCCGAACGCGAGGGCTACAATGCCTGCCAAAACCCAGAGAAATTTTCTTACGGATGCGATGGACAATCCGGCCTGCCTGTCTTTGATTCTTGCCTATTTCGACGTTTACATCCTCTAGTTACTGTAGATTCAAGCCTGATTGTCTGGCTGCGGTGGGAGATCCTGCTTCTGTGAGTCTTAGGCTTGCACCACCGAACTATTGAACCTACACAACTTGTAGGTTCCCCGGAGGGTGCAATATGCTGACGATCGGCAGTTTGGCGAAGAAGACCGGCACGAAGGTGCAGACCATCCGGTACTATGAGCAGATCGGGCTAATGCCGGAACCGGGGCGGACGGAGGGCGGGCAACGCCGCTATGGTGATGCCGAACTTGACCGGCTGTCGTTCATCCGACATTCGCGGCAACTCGGCTTTTCGCTCGATGCGATACGGGAACTCCTCGAACTCAGCGACCATCCGGAAAAGTCGTGCGACGAGGCCGATGCGATCGCCCGCCGTCAACTCCGCCAGGTTGAGCAACGCATGGCGCGTCTAAAGGCACTTCGCACCGAGCTGAAGCGCATGGTCCGCGAGTGCAGCGGCGGGCGGAGCGCGGATTGCCGGGTACTCAAGGTGCTGCGGGACCATTCGGAGTGTTTGACCGAACATGACGAGATTGGCACCTGAGCAGTTACCGTAGTTACAAATCTCCCGCCTAGGCGACCTTACGGCGTCAGAGAAAAAAACGTCGAGATGCTGTTCGCCCACCTCAAACGCATCCTGACGCTCGGCCTCCTGCCCGCGAAGACGCCGTGTGCGTCGCGTGTGATTCCAGCGAACCCATTGCAGCCCCCAGAGAGCGAAGTGACTATCGCGAGAAACGGGCGGCTGTGTCGCCTTCATAAGCGGCAGAACAAAGACACCATCGCCTTAGCCCTCATATCGCGGCATCCGGCCTTCCCGAAATTCCATGGACAGACGAATGATCGGGCTTTCCATGGGCTGCCGGGAGTTTTCCCGCAAAAGGAAGTCCGGTTGCCCCGCCGAGAAAAACCTTTCTTCGCCGACCGGCTGCAGCTGGCCCATGTCATAGAGAACGAGGATTTTCTTCGCGACTTTCGTAAAGTCATTCCCCATGGTCGTCCCGACCATCGAACCGTCATCAATTATGAAATGACCGTCCGGCGCGGGAACGGACGTAGCCTAGGGCCGCGCTCCCCTGATACCGAGGAGCGCTACGGGCGATACCACGAAGAATAGCACGCGTTCACAGAGCGCGCCAAAGCCAGCGCCGCCCGGCTTCAGGAAACCTGCCGCCTGTATCGAACACTGCGTCTGCACGCCCGCGACATCGCAAGGAGCGTCAGCTTCGCTCGCGGGCAATTTCCAGGTAGGCATCGGATAGCGCGTTCCGTTCAGTGTCGGTAACAGCGGACGTCCCTGCGCTGTCGATCGCCTCAAGTGCGCGCAGTAGGTGCTCGGCTACGTTTGACCGACCGTCGGCACACGCAGTTATGAAGAGCTCAAAAATCGCAGTCTCGAGTAAATCTCGACGAGGGCGCATTGCCAATCTCCTCCTGAGGTTTGCGCGATCCTCCGGCTTCTTTCAGGGGGAAGGTCAAGCTCCCAATTGCGCCAATCTCGTCAATATGCGACGGAATTTCTCTCGACCGCTTGTACAGTCAGGGATAAGGTTCCTATATGGGAGCCATGATCCGAGCTTTGGCCTTTATCGTCATACTGTTCTTCGCCGCTAGTACGGTTGCGCACGCTGTTCAGGCGTCGAGTATGTCAGCCGAGATGGTGATGACCGCCGATGGCGCGATGCCAGGCTGCGACGAATGCAATGACGACGACGCGGCCAGCAAGCTCGCATGCATGCAGGTGTGCGTTGCCCCTGCGGTGGCCATCCTCGGATCGGACACTCCGGTCGTCGTGAACGGCTCCGGCTACCTGATCCCGTTGGCTGCAAGCGAGAGCGACAGTCGGGTTACGTTTGCTGACCCCTATCCTCCCAGATCCCGCGTCCTGACCTAACGGAATTGGCTCACCTGTAAGGCGATCTGAATCCGTAGCGACGGTCCCGTCACGGACGTGATCGTCGTCTTGGACCGTGCGCGCCGCCTCGTGGCGAGCGTTCGCCAGAGTTCCATCGTTTCACAGGACGACGATGATGCAGACCAATACCAATGCGCCTTCGCGGCGCACCTTCCTAGCCGGTGCCGGTATGACAGCACTGTTGGCTGGGCTCCACTCAACCATTCCCTCAGAGGCTAGCTCCGCTACGCGCGAGTTCCGACTCCGCGCTGCCCCCGGGTCGGCACAGTTGGTGCCGACACAGCATCCTGAGACCGCCGTCTGGTCTTACGGGAGTGTTCCCGGGCCAGAGATTCGCGTCCGCCAGGGCGAAAGGCTGCGCGTCGTGGTGGAGAACGCACTCGCCGAGGCGACAACAGTCCACTGGCATGGCATGCGGGTGCCGAACGCCATGGACGGTGTACCCGACCTCACACAACGCCCGATCGCGCCCGGTGAGAGCTTCACCTACGAGTTCGATGCGGTTGATGCCGGGACCTTTTGGTACCACCCGCACAAACGCAGTTTCGAGCAAGTCGGGCGCGGCCTTTATGGGCCACTCATCGTCGAAGACCTCGACCCAGTTGCGGTCGATAGCGACGTGACTTGGGTACTCGACGATTGGCGGCTGCTGAACGATGCTTCTATCAGCGCCGACTTTGGCAACATGATGGACACGGGCATGGCCGGCCGCATCGGCAACACGGTGACGGTAAACGGGCAAGTCGTTGAGAGATTTCCGGTCCGGGCCGGCGAGCGTGTTCGGCTGAGGTTGATCAATGCCGCTAATGCCCGCATCTTCGCTCTCGATTTCGAAGGGCACGCTCCACAGGTGATCGCGCTTGACGGTCAGCCGATAGAGCCGCACACGCCCGAAAACGACCGGGTCGTGTTGGGCTCGGCGATGCGGATCGACCTACTGCTCGACATGACGGGAGCGCCCGGTGACAGGTTCAGGGTTACCGATACCTTCTATCAGGGCCTTGAGTACCGGCTGCTAGACCTCGCCTACGAGAACGAACCTCTACGTGAGCAGGCCCTCGACACGCCGGTGCGGCTGTCGTCGAACCCGCTCTCAGAGCCGGACCTTACTGCCGCCGAACGCCACACCGTCAGATTTGGCGGTGGCATGATGAGCGGGATGATGGACGGGGCCATGATGCGGGGAACCGGCCGGACGATGGGGAGCATGCCGGGCGGCATCTGGTCGGTAAACGACGTCGGGGCCACAGGCCATGCCATGAAACCGATGCTCACCCTGTCGCTCGGCCGCTCTTACGTGTTGGAACTTGCCAACGACACCGACTGGCACCACCCGATCCACTTCCACGGCCATTCGTTCCGGGTCCTGAGCCGCAACGGTGCCGCGACCCGATACCGCGAATGGCAGGACACGGTGCTGATGAAGCCGCGCGAGCGGGTGGAGATAGCCTTCGTCGCCGACAATCCCGGCGACTGGATGTTCCACTGCCACATCCTGGAGCATCAGGCTGCCGGCATGATGGGCGTCATCCGCGTCGCCGAGGCGGACCGGACATGAGCGGCGGACCGAACCTCGATCGTGCTCGCCAGCCTCGGTAATCTTGAAAGCTTCGCCGAGGAGGCGAGCTGATCCGCGCTCCAACCCAAAGC
Organism: Nisaea sp.; assembly: GCF_965216895.1. Taxonomy (GTDB): domain Bacteria; phylum Pseudomonadota; class Alphaproteobacteria; order Thalassobaculales; family Thalassobaculaceae; genus Nisaea. Next base: position 2,438,070 of record NZ_OZ244205.1, on the reverse strand, counting down.
ACCGTTCCATCGAAAGGACCCATCCCATGCTTCGACTGATTGCGCTTCTTGGTCTCCTGCTTGTACCGCTCGGCCAGGTGGAGGCCGCCGATCCGGTAAAAACCGCGACCCTCTACAAGAATCCGCAATGCGGCTGCTGCGAGGGCTACGCCGACTATCTGCGGCAGAACGGCTATGCGGTGACCGTCAAGCCGACCCACGACCTTGCAACCATGAGCCGCGAGGCCGGCATCGCCGAGGAATTCCAGGGCTGCCATCTCTCGTTCATCAACGGCTATGTGGTCAGCGGGCACGTTCCGGTGGCGGCCGTCAACCGGCTGCTCGCCGAGCGCCCTGCGATCAAGGGGGTGACCTTGCCGGGCATGCCAATGGGCTCGCCGGGCATGAACGGACAGAAGATCGCACCGTTCATCATCTACGAAATTGGCGACGGGACGCCCAAGGTCTATGCCGTCGAGTAGAGACATGGCCAACGCCGACAAAACAGCGCCGTCCGGTCCGCCGTCCATTGCCCCACGACGGCCGATCGGACGCCTGCTGGCGTTCCTGCCGCTCGTGGGCTCAATCATCGTCGGCGTTGTCTTCGCATGGGGCTTGACCCGCGACCCGCGAGAAATTCCGTCGGCATTGGTCGGCAAGCCGGTGCCGGCGTTCGATCTGCCGCCGGTCCAGGGGCGGTTACTCGGTCTGTCGGCCGCCGACCTCTCGGGTGAGGTTTCCCTGGTCAACGTGTTCGCCTCATGGTGCGCCGCCTGCCGTGAGGAACACCCGTTGTTGCTGGAGTTGAAGGCCGAGGGGGACATTCCGATCCACGGCCTCAACTACAAGGACAAGCCGGAGGACGCGGCAAGGTGGCTCGATACGCTCGGTGACCCGTATACCCGCACCGGCGCCGACCGCAGCGGCAGGGTGGCGATCGACTGGGGCGTCTACGGCGTTCCCGAGACTTTCGTCGTCAGCGCCGAAGGCCGGATCGTCCACAAGCATATCGGCCCGCTGACCCGCCGGGAGCTGGAAGAAACCATCTTGCCGTTGGTGGAGAGGCTGCGTTCCGGGGCGGCCAATCGGACGGTCGCAAGGGAGCTGGAGCCATGATTCGCCTCCAGCTTCTGTATCTCGGCTCGGCCATCGTCCTTACCATTGGGCTCTCGATATTCCTCGTTGCCGAATATCGAACCCGGCTGCCAGCAATATCGGACGCGAACCGTCGAACCGATCTGGCCAAAACGGCGGTTGCGCAGACACAATCGCCGGCTGCGATGACGCTGCATGACGAGCCGCAACCGCTTCCCGAACTGCGGTTTGAGGATGGGATTGGAGGGCCGCTCACTCTAGCCGATTTCCAGGGCAAGGTCGTGCTGCTGAACATCTGGGCCACCTGGTGCGGCCCGTGCCGCGAGGAGATGCCGACCCTCGATCGCTTGCAGACAGAGCTCGGCGGACCGGATTTCGAGGTCGTGGCGCTCTCGATCGATCATGCCGGTATCGACGCGGTCGATCGCTTCTATGCCGAAACCGGCGTGACGTCCCTTGCCCGCTACATCGATAGCTCCAGCAAAGCGGTGCGTGATCTTGGCGTATACGGCCTGCCCACCACACTGCTGATCGACCGCCAGGGCGCTGAACTCGCCCGGCTCGTCGGTCCGGCGGACTGGGACTCGCCGTCAATGACGCGGTTCTTCCGCCAACTGATCGGGCGCGAGGAAAGCACCGCCCGCCCCACCCCGACAGTCACCGTCAATGAAAGGAAATCGTTCTCATGACCGCTTCCACCCGGCCTTCAGAATATTCTCCGCCTTCGCTTGCTCAGTACCTGCTCGGACTGGCCCGGTCAAATATGGGAGGCCGCCGGGGTTATCTCGTCCTCGCAGTCCTCGCGCTCGGCGCCGGCTTGAGCCTGAACTGGGGCTGGCTCACCGCGATCGGCGCTGCGCCAATCCTCGTCAGCCTGTTGCCATGTGCCGCGATGTGCGCATTCGGCCTCTGTAAGAGCCGGGCCGGGGGCAAGTCGTGCTCGACAGGCGCGAGCCCCCGCGACGAGGCGCCCGACAAATATGCGACCGTGTCTGACTCGCAGCCGGACATGGTCACACACCAGATCCCGGTCAGCACCGTGGCGGTGCCGGTCGCGGATGCAGAACTGAAACCCGTGAAGAGAAGGAACAAGTTCAATGCGTAACTCGACGAAGATTTTCGCCAGCACGGCCTTTCTGGTTGCCAGCCTGGCCGTGGCCCCGAGCCTCTATGCCCACGAATCCAAGAGCTCGGGCGGCGCCATGATGACCCCCGAGATGATGGCCGGCTGCAGCAAGATGATGCAGGCGATGCACCAGGGAGGTGCAGACATGCCGAATGATCAGCATCACGACGGAGAACCTGACGCTGCGCCTTCGCCGAAAGGTTGAGTTTGGTAAGGGAGCCGGCCGCAAGCCGGCCAGCTCCCTACACATACGTGACCGAGAAAAGATAGATATGAGAGCAACAAGTACCCTGACTATGGCGCTGCCAGCCCTTTTAGCGCTTGGTTCGCCGGCCGCCGCCCATCACCCCGGCGACAAGCTGGACGAGGTGATGATAAGCAAAGAGCATTTCTTCCAGATGATCGACCGGCCGGCGCCGCCCTTCAACCTTGTCGATGCCGACGGCAGGCAGGTGGCGCTGTCCGACTTTGCCGACCGGATCGTCATCCTGCATTTTATCTATGCCGGTTGTCCGGACGTTTGTCCGCTGCACGCCGAAAAGATCGCGGAGGTTCAGCGGATGGTGAATATCAGCCCGATGAAGGATCGGGTGCAGTTCATCAGCATCACCACCGATCCGGCCAACGATACCCCCGAGGTGATGAAGGATTTCGGTCCGGCTCACGGCCTCGATCCGGTGAACTGGATTTTCTTGACCGCCGAAGAGAGTCAGGCCGAAGACGCGACCCGTATCCTGGTCAAGGCCTTTGGGCACAAGTTCAAGGCAACCGAGGACGGTCTCCAAGTTCACGGTGTCGTCACCCACGTGATCGACCGCGGGGGTCGATGGGCCGCCAACTTCCACGGCCTCCAATTCGATCCGATAAATCTGGTTCTGTACATCAATGGACTTACAAACAAACACCGGAAACCGCCGGAACCAACACTCTGGGAACGATTTCGCAGTTGGTTTTGATGGAGACGTTTTTCCTAGCGCGGGAGTTCGAAGGCTCCGACGCTCACGTCTATCTGTAGCAGTCCAACAACGTGAAATATCTGTAACAGTTGAGCTATGTGGCAAACTTCTAACATTGGCATTCTTACAGCCTTTGGGGCGGGGCTGATCTCGTTCCTGTCGCCTTGTGTTTTGCCGCTAGTCCCAGGCTATGTTTCCTATGTTGCCGGTCGGACAGCTGCCAGCGGGCCGGGCGGCGGCGGCGACACTCTCAGGCTGCCGGCAGTCGGACTGAGCGGGTGCTTTGTTCTTGGATTTTCGACAGTCTTCATCGTTTTCGGGGCGAGCGCTACCGCACTCGGTCAGCTTCTGATCAACTACCGATACGGGCTCAACATCGCCGGCGGCGCGATAGTTGTCCTGTTCGGCGTGTTCCAGATCGGCCTCGTTAGGCCCACCTGGATGCTGCGCGATTGGCGTTTCCACTGCGCTCTCCCTCCTGGACACCCGGTATCCGCTTATGTGCTGGGGCTCGCCTTCGCATTCGGCTGGACTCCGTGCATCGGGCCTATCCTTGGCGCCATTCTGACCTTGGGCGCGTCGGCATCGAAATTGTCCGACGGCGTCGTGCTCCTTGCCGCTTACGCGTCAGGCCTTGGCGTGCCATTTCTCCTGGCTGCTGTCTTCACCGATGCGCTTGCTGCACGGCTGCGGGTGATTGGTCGGGCTGGCCGCCTGATTCAGATGAGTTCTGGAGTCCTGATGATCGTCATGGGCGGTGCCGTGATGACCGGGCAACTGAGCGCTTTCTCCTATTGGTTACTCGACACGTTTCCGGTGCTTGCTGCCATCGGGTGATAGGTATCAAGACCAGGTGGCCAGCTATTGGTCTTCGTGAACGGCTCTGATCTGGGCGACGTATTGTAGGGCCGACTAAAGCCGGTTTAAAAGCGGACCGGCGGGGCTACAATTTGTATTTGCAACTGCGGCCTAATCGGGCCGAGTGATCAACATCACGTGTTGCCCCAGGCCGGCAACGAGAGCGTATGCGGCGCTGGAAGCATTCTGTCGCGCTGAAGCAATCCGTAGAAGCTGCGGATGTCCACTTTCCACCCAAAGCGGTCACCTGGCGAGCGGCAAAGACATCGGCCCTTGCGCCATTTTTGCGCCAAGGCTGACGCGAACAAGGGTGCACTAAGGAGAATGGATGTGTCTCAAAATAACAATGCTATCAGTGGCCTAAGACCAAAATCCTTGATTTTCCGCCAAATAAAAATCAGGCTCATAACCTGAAGGTCGCAGGTTCAAATCCTGCCCCCGCAACCAAATATATTAATACGCTAGCCCCGTCTCCCGACGGGGCTTTTTGCGTTCTGGAAACATATGGGAAGCAAAGCAATGGAGAATTAGCAAAGCAGACCAACATCATCGCGGCCTCTTGCTTCTGATGCGGTCAATTCAGATTCTTGGTTTTGAGGAAAGGAGGAAGTGGTCACAAAGCAGTTGCTCGGATTGCGTGGTCCTTCCAGCGGCTGAGAAAGAACCTGTCGGGCGGCAAGCTCTTGTGGACCTTCAGGCTTGAGCGCTATCGCTCTGGCTTTGTATCGGTCGACTTGGGCTAGATCCTGCTTAGTCTCTTCGCCTCGTGAAATGCCGTTGCGGCGACCGACTGCGCGGCATGGCTTTCCGGATGTTCATCGGCGAACGCCGCCATCTGGGATGGCTCAGGCGCATTCTGCGATATTGCGCGGGCCGTTCCCTGACCGGAACGAGGTGCGGTCTGGATCGTCCGAGTTTCGCGGCACCGGCTGCCTTTGTGAATAGGGTGTCACAAGAGCCCGCAAACCTCGTCGAACTCCAATCGTGGCAGGCGCTGGAACAGTCCCGTCAGGTCGGCGATGCCGAGGCAGCACAGGAAATTGGAGCGGATCGACGTGCTGGCGAAAAACGCCTTGTCCACAGCAGCATTGTCAAAGCCGGACATCGGACCTGTATCGAGACCGAGCGCGCGGGCGGCCAGGATCAGGTAGGCGCCCTGCAGGGAGCTGTTGCGGAACGCCGCCGCTTTTGCCTTGTTCGGGTCCGCCGCGAACATGTCCCTGTATTCCGGCTTGTGTGGAAACAGCCGGTCGAAATTCTCGAAATATGCCGTGTCGTATCCGATGATCGCGGTCACCGGTGCGCTCAGCACCTTCGGCTTGTTGCCGGGAGAGACACATTCGGCCAGTCTCGCCTTGTTCTCCCCGGTTCGAACGAACAGGTAGCGCGCCGGGCATCCGTTATTCGCCGTCGGGCCCATGCGGACCAGATCATACAGCTGCCGGATCTGATCGTCAGTGACCTGCGCGTCGGTCCATTTGTTGTGCGAGCGCGCCCCGCGGAAGAGAAGATCGAGCCCGTCGGCGTCGAGCGCGCGAACCCGTGACCGCAGAACCGCGACCTCTTCCTGGGCCGCCCTGATCGCGTCTGTCATGCACCTGTCCTCTTATTTTTCTGCAAGCACGAAATCAAAATCGACCATGAGATACGGCGTGGCGATCGTGTCGCGTATTTCGAGGTCTGCCGGCAGATCGTCCCGCGACTCGTGTGGTTCGTAATGCATGACGATCCCCTCCCGGACGCCGAACACCGCGTCCTCGTCGAGATAGGGATCGTTATCCGGGAACAGCTCCGTGACGAGGCTGCGGTATCCCGGCGCCCTGACGATGATGTGGAGATGGGACGGGCGCCAGGCATGCCGGCCGGTTGCCCGAAGCATTTCTCCTCCGGGGCCGTCGGTCGGAACCTCGTAGGGGACCGGCCGGACAGTCGAGAAACAGTAGCGGCCGTCCGCGCCGACAACCTGACGGGCGCGCAGATTGTATTCCGACTGATTCTCGTCCTGGCTGGAATAGAGCGCGTTGGCGGCGGTCTGCCAGATTTCGAGTTCGGCCCCGGCAAGGATCTCCCCCTTTGCGCCCTTCACCCGTCCGCTGACCACGAGCGGGTCGCCTTCATTGTTCCGGATCAGATCGCCACCGACAGGCAGGAGGGGCGCGCCCAGCACATGAAACGGCCCCAGCACACTGGAGGGGGTCGCGTCCTCGGACGAATGGATCATGTCGACCAGCGAGGAGAGACCGAGCAGGTCGGAAAACAGCACGAACTCGTTGCGATGCGCGTCCGTGATGTGCCCGGTCCGCGTCAGCAGGTCGATGCCACTGCGCCATTCCTCGTGCGTCAGTTCGGTCTCCCTGGCGAAAGCGTGCAGGTGATGCACCAGACGTTCCAGAATGAAGCGCAACCGCGGTTCAGTATCTGCCGCGCAATAATCCATGAAGGCCTGGGTGATGGTCTCTTTGTTCACGTTTCTCATGGGATGAACTCCGGGGCTTCGGCGGGGCGGTCAGGGCAGCAGGCCCGTGCTCAGGACCGGGAACCTGATGATCAGGATCAGCACCACGAGCATGACGGCGGCAAAAGGCAGGGCGCCGATGAAGACGTCCTTCAGGGCAATGCGCTGGTCGCTCAGCGTCGCCTTGATCGTGAAGCAGGACAGGCCGAGCGGCGGTGTCAGCAAGCCGATCTCGGCGCCGATGACGGTAACGATGCCGAACCAGATGAGACTCATGCCCATGGGTTCGACCAATGGCAGGAAGAGCGGCACGACAATGAGGATGATCGAGGCCGTGTCCAGCAGGGTCCCGAGGAACAGCATCAGCACCACATAGGCTGCCATCACCCAGAAATAGTCGAGCTGGCTGGCCTCCAGAAGCGCCCCCAGCTCGTTCGGCAATCCGGCGAAACCGAGCATGCGGCTGTACATCGAGGCCGCGGTGATCAGGAAGAGGATGTTCGCCGTTATGTGGCCGGTCTCGATCAGTGTTCGCCAGAAATCCCGCAGGCTCATGCGACGGGCCAAAACGGCGAGCAGGAGCGATGCGGCGGCGCCGACCGCTCCGGCCTCCACCGGGGTGAAGAAGCCGGCATAGATGCCGCCGAGCACAAGGAGGATGAGGAACAGGACCGGCAGGGTCTTGCGGGCCGTCTCGCTCCAGGTCATGGAATCCTCGCCCGCTGCGGAACCGCCGACAAATCCCGGCGTCAGCCGCGCCATGACGGCGATGGCGAGCACGAAGGCGGCCGCCAGCAGCAGGCCGGGCACGATCCCGGCAATGAACATGTGACCGACCGACTGCTCGGCAACAAAGGAGTAAATGATCAGCATGGCGCTCGGCGGGATGATCATGCCGAGCACCGACGAGCCGGCGACCACGCCGACGGCGAAGCGCGGATTGTAGTCGAGCCGCAGCATCTCCGGGACCGAGACCCGGGTGAACACGGAGGCGGAGGCGATCGAGGAGCCGGTCACGGCGGCGAACATCGCGTTCGCGCCCACCGTCGCCATGCCGATCCCGCCCTGCATGCGGCCGAACAGCTGATTCATCACCGAGTAGACATCGGTCCCGAGACCCGCGCGCGAGACCACGAGCCCCATGAAGGTGAACAGCGGGATCGTCGCGAAAGTGTACTCGGTCACGCTGTCCGAGATCGCGATCTTCAGAAGGTTCATCGCCAGGGTAGCGTTGTCGCGGATCAGCCAGATCCCGACAAAGGACACGATGCCGAGCGCGATCGGCACGTAGAGGCCGAGATAGATCAGGCCGACAATGAGCAGGAGGGAGATCGTCCCGATTTCGAACGGACTCATGACGCGCCCCCCGTGCGCGGCTGCAGGATGTTCAGGATCCATCGCAGACCGCACATCACGGCGCCGAAAAGGATTGCCAGCTTTATCGGCCAGGCCGGAGCCGTGAAAACGCCCGGCGTGCCGACATAGTCCTGCGTCTCCCAGGCCTCCAGGACTTCCGGATACATGGTGATCGCGATCAACACCATGAGAAGTGCGGCGAGGCCGTCGAGCGCCCGCCGGATCCAAACGCCGACCTGCGGGGCACTCTCGTCGAGGACCTGCAGAAGGCCGTCGGATCGGGTCAACCGCCCGACGCGCACGACGTCCGGCAATTGCAGGAACACGATGAAGACCACGGAAAACTCGACGAGTTCGACGCTGCCTTTCAGAGGCGCATGGAAGACGCCGCGGGCAATGACGTCGATCACGACCGTGACGACGAGGAACAGGACGAAGAGCGAGCCGCAGGCGTTCGCCAGGATGGTCACCCTGTCGACAGCCCCCGACACGCTCTCGATCGGTCTTCCGGAGATGTTCATGTGCCGATTGTCCGCGTGACCGGCGTGGCCGGCCTCACTTCAGGTCCGCCGTCCAGTCGCGGGTCGGGGCCTCGCCGGCCGCTTTCAGTTTCGCCATGTAGGCCCGCAGCATCTCCTTGGCGGGAACGCCTTCGGCCTCCAGACCCTCCGCCCATTCGGCGGCGATGTTCGGCATGGCCTCTGCCCATGCCTTGCGTTGCTCGGCGGAGAGCTCGACGATCGTGCCGCCATCGGCGACGAACTTCGTCTCGCTGGCCTCGGCCCTCTGCATCGCGATGCCGGCAATCCGGTCACGGTAGTCCGTCGCAACTGCCTTCAGGACGTCCCTGACCTCCTGGGGCAGCTTCTTCCAGGTGTCCATGTTGACCGTAACGGATTTCGTGTTCACCGCGCCGAGGTTGGCTTTGAGCATGTAGGGCGCGACCTCGCCGATCTTGAAGGTCTTCGCGGCTTCGGGCCAGAGCATCGCCTGGTCGACGACGCCGGTCTGCAGCATGTTGTAGAAGTTGGTCAGGCCGCCGCGGACCCCGGCCGCGCCGACCCCCTCCAGATACCTCAGGTTATAGCCGGCACCGGCCACTTTCCTGCCGTTCAGGTCGGCGATCCCGCTGACCGGTACCCGCGAGAAAACCTGATAGCTGTCGAGCACCACGCCATTGGCGAGCAGGACCTGGTTCTGTCTCTCGAAGGCTTCGCCCATATGCGGAAACTCCGCGGCGATCTCGTCGACCGCCTGAGCCACGGTTCCGGCATCGGAACTGATGAACGGAGTGACAAAGGCAATCCCCTGCAGCGGCAGTTTCGAGCTGTGGAACACGGTCGTCACGACGCCGATATCGCCGAGACCGAGCTTGATGCCCTCAAGCACCCCCTTCGGCTTTACGATGGTGCCGCCATAGGCTTCCTGCCACTCGATCTTGTAGGCGCCTCCCGCGGCGAGGCGCTTGTTGACCTCGGGGAGAAAGTATTCCGAGAATTCCTTGACCCACATCGCGCGGGCCGGATAGCCGTCGATCGCGACCAGCTTGATCGTCTCGACAGCCTGAACCGGTGTCGTGGCCGCAGCGGCGAGGAACACGGCCGCGCCCGCAGTTCTCTTCAGAACAGTTTTCAGATTGATCATGTCGTCCTCCCTTCGTGGGCCCGCCGGTTTTCCGGATTTCTCGGGCCTTTGTTGCGCTGTCCTAGGTCCCGGCTTTCTTCCAGACCTCGCTGATCTCGGTTCCGGCCTGACGAAACAGCTTCGCGACCGGACAGTATTTGGCGACTTCGGACGCAACCCGGGCCAGGTCCCCTTCGCTTGCGCTGCCGTCCGCCTCGACGATCATTTCGATGCTCTTGAACGGAACATCGATCTCCTCGGTCAGCGTGACGCCGCGCCGGTCGAACCGGCAGTCAACCGAGATCGTCAGGTGACCGATATCCACGCCGAGGCTGGCCGCGCACTTGTTCGCGATCACGTTCGTGCATCCGGCAAGCGCGGCGAGCGCGGTTTCCGTCGGCGCCGGGCCTGCATTGGTGCCGCCGCGGGCTTCCGGCTCATCGATCACGCTGGTCACGTCGCGCACCGAGATATCGGTGCGCGAGTGCGACGCTCCGACGCCTGAAACGGACGTCGTTACGGTCATCTTCGGCGTGATCTTCATGGTTCAGCCCTCTTCGGCGATCGGATTGCGGAGCACGCCGATCCCCTCGACCTCGATCTCGACGACATCGCCGTCCCGCATCCAGACGGGAGGCTTGCGGGCATAACCGACGCCTTCCGGGGTCCCGGTGGCGATCAGGTCGCCCGGCTCCAGGGTCATGGTCTGGCTCAGCAGTGAGATCGTCTTGGCGACCGGGAAAATCATGTCGCTGGTATTGGCATTCTGCATCACTTCGCCATTCAGGCGGGTCTGGATCTGCAGACCGACACAACCGGCGGGCAGTTCGTCCGGTGTCACCACTTCCGGGCCGATCGGGCCGGTGCCGTCGAAGTTCTTTCCGATCGTCCACTGGGTCGTGCGGCGCTGGTAGTCGCGCAGCGTCGCATCGTTGAAGATGGAATAGCCGGCGACACAATCGAGAGCTTGTTCTTCGGTGACGTTGTGCGCCGTCTTCCCGATCACGATCAGCAATTCGCATTCGTAGTCCAGGTTGCCCGACAGTTTCGGGCGGATGATCGGCGCATTGTGCGGGATCAGCGACAACCGGCTGCGCATGAAGATGTCGGGATAGCTCGGCGGCTCCGCCCCGCCTTCCTTGGCATGGGCCGCGTAGTTCCGCCCGACGCAGAGGACTTTCGGAGGATCGGCGATCGGCACGCAGTACTCGATCGAGCCGATCTCCAGGGTCTCGCTCGCCCCTTCAACGGCGACCCGTACCTTGTCCATCGCCTCCGGCCCGGCCCGGAGCAGCGACAGCATGTCGCGCGGCAGGTCCGGAGCGGCACGCGAGAGGTCCACCGCCTTGTCGCCCAGCCTTGCGCCGAGGGTCGGGGTCCCCTGTTTGTTGAAAGTGAAGATCCGCATGTTGTTTTCCTTCTTGTTTAAGCGAGCGGTTTCAGAGCGATGCGTCCTGCCAGTTGTCCGCCGGCTCCGGCGGGTTCGGGCTGAGGCCGGCGCTCTTGATGCCGGCAATTGCCGCAAACTCGTCCCTGTCGGAGGCATCTCCGCTGACGCCCACCGCGCCGACGGCCTGGCCGGCCGCGTTCAGGATCAAAACTCCGCCGGGAACCGGAATGAACCTGCCGTCGGACGCCGCGGCGATGGCCGACTGAAAGGCGGGGCGGTCCTTCAGGCGATCGCGAATTGTCCGGCTCGGAATGCCCATGCCGAGCGCCGCTGCGGCCTTGCCGATGGCGATATCGCCCCTGACGGTGCCGCACCCGTCTTCCCGCTGGAAGTGAACCAGATTCGCACCAGAATCGAGGACCGCGACCGTCAGGGGCAGCAACCCCGCCTCCCTGCCGGCGGCAAGGGTGCCGTCGCAGACTGCGCGCGCTTGCTCCAGGGTCAGCGTGGAGGCGACATCGACCAGAAAGTAACCGCTCATTTCATTCTCCCCGGCGAAGACGCTCTTCAAGGAAGCGGCCCGTCTTCTCGTAGTGGCTGATCAGGAGCGAAACGGCGGTGTCGGCATCGCGGTCCAGGGCCGCGTTCAGGATCGCCTCATGCTCCTCGTTGATGTGGCGGCTCGGATAGGCCGAAGGGCCCGCGATCATCCGGTAGCGAACATTCTGGTCGTAGAGCTGTTCGCAATAGCGCAGGAGAATGGATGAGCCACAGGCCGAGATAAGGGCCATGTGGAACCGCTTGTGGCGGACTTCCCATTCCGGGTTCGCCTCGAACCCCTCGGCGCCGCGGGATCTCGGGAAACGGGACATGTGATGATGCGCAAGGACGAGGGCTTCTTCCCAGGCCTGATCCCCGTGGGCGAGGGATTCCGACAGGGCCCGTTCCTCGAGCCAGCACCGGGTCTTCAGCAACTCGCCGAACTCGCTCCGGCTGACGACGGCGACCCGGAAGCCCCGCTGGTCGATCCGCTCGACCAGAGCGTCCGAGGTAAGCAGGCTCAGGGCCTCGCGAACCGGCGTCGCGCCGACGTCGTAACGCATGCTGAGATCGCCGATCTTCAGCTTGCGCCCCGGTTCGAGAAAACCGGAAAGAATGTCCGCGCGGATCCGGTTCGCCGTCAGCGCGGTGGTGGACATGGTTTCGCTCTCCGATGTCGGGAGAGGCGCCGTTCCGCTGTCCTGTCCGGTGCCGATATACATCTCCTGCCCCGATGCCGCCTCAGATCCTCACGATATGTTCCCGAAACCGATGGTTTGTCTGCAGCTTCGGCTTGTCGTGATCCTCGTCGTTCAGATACTTGATCGACGGCTTGCCAAGATAGTCCCGGGGCAGCATGTGGGCGCGCACGAACCGGCTTTCCCGGTCCGGCACATTGAATGCGGTAACCGGCGAATTGGTCTCCTCGAACCATGCCTCGCCCGGCGCAATGGCGGTGCTGTGGTCGTCCGTCCGGATTTCCAGCGCCCCCTCGACCAGATACCGGTAACCCGGCCCCGGATGAACGTGCCGGTAGGCGATCGCCCCGGGCGGGAAACCGACCGTATCGAGCCGAAACACATACTCGCCCGGAGCAAGGCCCAGCCCGGAGGTTGTCTGCAGCATGCAATGTTCCGGGGACGCCGCAGGCGCGGCCCCGATACTCCAGACACATATCCGGCCGGATCCCCGGAGCGAATCCACCCCGGTTTCGGAGACGAATTCCGTCGCCCCTTCCCCGAGCGTCTCATCGCCGAACCGGAAGGAGCCGGCCTCCACATAAAGCATCGCCGGCGCGCACCGGATCCGGACATCCATCTGCTGCGAGACGTCGCTCGCGAACACCTGAAGGGTCATGTGCGGTTTCTCTATCATGCCATCATTTAAAACATGCTTTTTGCGCCGGAACCAGAAAAAATCGATTTTTTTGATTCTCACACAAAAATATGTTTAAGCTGACATGCAAACCGGATCAGGCCGCGCGGAAGTGGGTGGCCCGTTCGGCATCTGGAAAATAAAAATGTTCGGTTTCAATGCGATGGGAGGAACCACCATGCGTCTCAAGATAATTTCGATGATGGCGGCGACCGCGGCGCTGCTCGGCATCGCGCCGCCAAGCCAGGCCGCGGTGGACGGTCCGGATGTGTTCTGGAAGCTGTCGATGTGGGGCAATCCGCGGGCCTTGTCCGTGGGCATGGAGCGGCTGGCGGAAAAGGTCGCGGCCGAGACCAACGGCAAGTTCAAGATCAAGATCTTCTATGGCGGCCAGCTTTCGAAGTCGCGGGAGAATCTCGACGGCCTGAAGCTGAACGCCTTCGAGGGCGCGGCGTTCTGCAACTTCTACCATCCCGGCAAGAACCCGGCCTTCATGGTGTTCTCTTTGCCGTTTCTGCCGCTGGGCGACCCGCGCGTCGACAAATATGTTCGCTCGAAAATGATGAGCCATCCGGCCATGATCGCCGACATGGAGAAATGGAACGCGATTCCCTACGTGTCCGGCCTGCTTCCCCAGTATGAGATTCTGGGCAAGGGCGAGCCGCCGCTGACGCTTGAAGCTTGGAAGGGCATGCGGGTCCGTGCCGGTGGCGGACTCGGTTCGGCCATGGAAAAACTGGGTGCCGTGCGGCAGACGCTGCCGGCGGGCGAAACCTCGACCGCGTTCCAGCGCGGCGCGCTCGATGCCGCAGCCTTCCCCTATACCTATGCCCATGTCGCCTTCAAGATCTCCGACGAGGCTGACTGGTACACCTCGAACCTGACGCCGGGCACCTCCGAGTGCGGTTGGGTCTTCAACAAGACCGCCTACGGCAAACTGCCGAAGCAGTATCAGGATCTGCTGATGGGGATGCGGGACGAGGTCATGGACGCGACCCAGGCCGCCTATGCGGAGCAGGACAAGAAGAACCTGCCGATGTTCGAGAAGACGATGCACAAGATCACCTATGACGACGCCACGCTCGAGGAGTTCCGCAAGGTCGCCGGTCAGCCGGTCTGGGAGGAGTGGATCGCGGACAACGCCGACAAGTTCGATTCCCAGGGCGTCTTCGATGCGATCTGGCAATACGCAGAGGAAGCGAAAGCGACGCTCAAATAGCGCCACTTACCATGCGGCAATCCGGGCGGCGGTCGCGTCGCCCGGGCAGCCTTTTCCGAAAAGCGGTAGCCGGCACAATCGGTTGAAAGAGTTTAGCTAGATGTCATTCACGACACCGGGCTCCAGTGAGCCGGAAGGATTCGCGTCATTCATTCTGCGCGCCGACAAGACCCTGTCGCCGGTCGAGAATGTCGCCAATTTCGTTGCCGGAGCCGCGGTGTTCCTGTTGATGGCCCTCGGCGTTCTGCAGATCCTGCTGCGGAGCATCTTTAACAATCCGATCGTCGGCTATATCGACCTTGTCGAGCTTTCGATGGCGCTGCTGGCCTTCCTTGGGGCCGCCTATTGCCAGCGTCTCGGCGGCCATATTCGCATGGACATCCTGGTCGGAAATCTCGAAGGACGCCTGCTCTGGTTCGTCGAGAGCCTCGGCACCCTCCTGGCGCTCTTCATTATCGGCGTCATCATCTGGTTCGGCTGGGATCACTTCCTGCGCGCCTACGAGCTCGGCGATACCACCATCGATGCCGAGTTTCCGGTCTGGCCCTCCAAGCTCCTGGTGCCGGTGGCCTTCGCGATCTGGTGGATCCGCCTGGCGATCCAGTTCGCCGGCTCGCTCCGGCTGCTGATCGACCCCGCCCTGGCGCCGGCCGGGGTGGTGCTGCACAAGGATGCAGCCCAGGTCGCCCAGGACGAAATCCGCGAATCCCTGGGTGACGTCGAGGAGACGGACCGATGATTATCGGCATTGGTTTCGACGATCCGTTCCTGGTCGGCCTGATCGGGGTCGGCCTGCTCTTCGCCATGGTCCTGCTCGGCGTGCGGATCGTCTACGCGGCCTCGATCGTCGGCCTCCTCGGACTGGTCGAACTCCTCGGATGGGGGCCGGCGGCCGGGATTGTCGGCACCGTCCCGCATTCAAAGTCCTCTACTTACGCCTTGAGTGTCCTTCCGCTCTTCATTCTGATCGGTTTCCTCGCCTTCCATGCAGGCATGACGCAGCAACTCTTCGACGCCGCGCGCAAATGGATCGGCTGGGTTCCGGGCGGACTTGCCGTCGCGACGGTCTTTGCGACCGCCGGGTTTGCCGCTGTGTCCGGTGCGTCCACGGCGACCGCGGCGGTCTTCGCGCGGGTCGCGATCCCGGACATGCTGAAATACGGCTACGACAAATCGATGGCGGCCGGCGTGGTCGCGGCGGGCGGTACGCTGGCGTCGCTGATTCCGCCCTCGGCCATCCTGGTCATCTACGCGATCATCGTCGAGGAGTCGGTGGGCGCCTTGCTCTTGGCAGGGTTTCTTCCGGGACTGGTCTCCGCGCTGATCTATGCTGCGATCATCATCCTCTGGGCCAAAGTGAAGAAGGATGTCGGTCCCCCGGTGAGCGGCTTTACGTTCGGCGAGCGTGTCCGGTCTCTGCCGGGGATCATGCCGATCTTCGCCGTCGTGGTCATCATCATCACGGCGATCTATGGCGGTTGGGCGACACCGACCGAGGCCGGCGCTCTCGGCGCTGCGATCGTCTTGCTGATGGCAGTATGGCGCGGCGTAAGAGCGCCCTCCATCCGCGATGCGCTCATGGAGACCGCCAAGCTCACGGCGATGATCTTCGCGATGATCTGGGGTGTCCTGATCTTTGTCCGCTTTCTCGGATTCTCCGGCCTCCCGGAAGCTTTCACCCAGTGGGTCCTGTCGCTGGATGCCGACCCCATGGTCATCATGATCTGCATCCTGCTGGCCTATGCCGTCTTCGGCATGTTCATGGATGCGATCGGGATGCTGCTCCTCACCCTGCCGGTAGTCTATCCCGCTGTTATTGCCCTCGGCTTCGATTCCATCTGGTTCGGCATCATCGTCGTGAAGATGGCGGAGGTCTGCCTGATCACACCGCCGATCGGCTTGAACTGCTTCGTGGTGAACGGTGTGCGGCCGGATATCCCGCTGACCACCGTATTTCGGGGCATCATCCTGTTCTTCATCGCCGATGTCATCACGATCGGGGTTCTCGTAGCCTTTCCCGAGATCATCACGTTCCTGCCGGAGCTGCTTCTGTGAACGAACGGCGCAACGGAAGCTGGTCAGGCCGTTCCACTGAACGACAAGAGCTTACAGGAGTCCTCACCATTGAATGGGCCGTCGGTGTAGTCCGGACGTCAATTGGCTCTTAGATCCTGAATTGCGTTCGGTATAAGTGGTATCCTGCCTCCGAAACCAGCAATATCAACGGCTTACGCAACCAAGCGTGAGCCGTTTTTTGTTGCCTCGATGCAGATCAAGAAAATGCAAGAAAACCGAAAGCGGATCAGGCGCTCAATCCATGGTCGCGGCAGGGCAACCGACTGACCTCAGCCCCGCAAACTCCCCCGATCCCGGGTAGGGGCCGCCATCCAGGAGACGGATTCATGAAGCGGAGTCGGTTCGGCGAAGCGCCCGGGCCAGGCGACTGCGGGTTCGTGCCCTGGCAGATCGGTGCCGTGGCATCGCAACGTCCGGCCGTCGGCATCACGCCGCCGCGCTCTGCGGCGGCAGCGGATCATCCCGCGCCCTGCAACTTCAGGGCCGGGGACCGGCCCTCCCGAGGACCGGTGCAACGCAATTCATGCCGCGCAAGACACGTATTCCTTGTGCCAGTTGGTGGCGTCATTCACCGGCATTGGATGCGCGATGAAATAGCCCTGGACCTCGCGGCAGCCGAAATCCTCGAGCAGTTCGTACTCCTCCCGCGACTCGACGCCCTCGGCCACGCAGGAGATGCCGAGCCGGTCGGCAAGTTCGATCATGGAGCGGACGATGGACCTCGCATCACTGTCATCGGTGATCTGGGAAATGAACCGCCGGTCGATCTTCAGTTCCGTGAAGGGAATGGTGCGCAGCTGCTCGAAGGTGGAGTGCCCGGTCCCGAAATCGTCGACAGACAGGCTGATCCCCTTCATCCGGATCCGGGCCAGCACATCGAGCGACTTCTGCAGGTCGCTGATCACGCTGGTCTCGGTAACCTCGATGACGATCGCGTCGGGCTCGACCGATTCCGCGCGCAGCAGGGCCTGGACCCGTTCCGGCAGGCCCAGATCGCGAAAGGACGGAGCCTCGAAGTTCACCGCGACCGGAATGTTCAGACCTTCGCTCTTCCACGCCTTGTAGGCATCGACTGCGAGGCGCAGCATCCGCATCGAGAGGGCATCGATCAACTCGATGCTTTCGATCGCGGGAAGGAACCGTCCCGGAGGAAGAATACCCTTTTCGGGGTGGTTCCAGCGCACCAGGGCTTCGGCTCCCTTGATACGGCGACTTGCCATGTCGATCTTGGGCTGGAAATAGGCGCGCAGCTGGTCGCTCTCGAGCGCGGTCCAAATATCCGCTTCGCGGAATTCGCATGCCTGCGCCGGCCGCGACTCGCCGGCAACCTTGGCGGCGTTGCCGATCGCGAGTTCCAATTCGTCGAGCGAGACGGGCTTGCACATCAGTCCGCAAACCTTGAGTCCGTGCGCCCTGGCGAGGGTGGCCGCCGACTGGAGGACGCGGGTGTCAATGCCGCTGATCAGGATCAGCCCGCCCTTGAAGTCCTGCTTCGCGAGCCGGCGAATGACCTCGATGCCGTCGAATTCCGGCATGTTGAGGTCGAGCGTGATGATATCTGCATCGACGCATTCGAAGCGCGAAAGCGCCCGGCGACCGCTCAGGGCAACCGAGTCGAGGCCAAGCCCGTTGGCCGCATCAATGATGAAGTCGGAATAGTCCTGATCGTCCTCGATCACGATGATCTTCGTCATGCCCCGATCCTCTGCTCTTCTTTCGTTTCTTTCGCTTCATTCGTGCCGTTGCGCAGGAGCGCCTCGATCGTCTCGACCCTTGCGGGTTTCGTCACGGATCCGAGCATGGACAAGCCGTTGCCGTCGCCGAGGACCTCGGCAACCTGGATCATCGTTTCGTCATAACCGGTGGTCAGGATGACCTGTGTCTTGAGGCCCCGGCGGCCCATGGCCATCACGACTTCCATGCCGTCCATGTCCGGCATCACGAGGTCGAGCAAGATGATGTCTGGTTCGAATACCGGAGCCATTTCCAGGCAGTGCTTGCCGCTGGTGACCGACAGGGTCCGGAAGCCGAGAGACTCCGCGATTTCGGAAACGATCTCCGCGAAATCGGGTTCGTCGTCGACAATGAGAAGGCGTTTTTCGTTCGACATGACATGTTCCTCAGAAGAGAGATCGGATGACGGTCGCAAGATCGCTGGTTCCTGCCGTATCTGGCGCAGCGCCGCAGCGCTGGAACTCATTGGCGAGAGACTCGAAGCCCGTTGCGCTTTCCGGGTAGACGAATATGAAGCGCAGCGCCGAAAAGCTCGGGAGCAGCTCACCCACGAGATGGAGGCCGCTGGTCCGATGGGGGAGGCGCGGGGCGACAAGCAGCAGGTCCACATGCTGTTCGTCGAGATGGGTCCGCACGGCCTCGGCATCCGCCGCCTCCAGCACGTTAATCCCCAGACTCTCCAAAAGGATTACAAGTCGCTGCCGTCGCCGGGAGTCCGCTTCCGCGACGATCGCGGAGAGGCTCGAGAGCGGCCGCGGTTCCTCGCGCATCAGGTATTCCGGCACGTCCGCACGCGGAAGATAGAGATCGATGGCAAAGCCGGACTCGCCGGTACCGCCGAAATCGACATGGCCGCCGCATTCGCCGGCAAAGGCGACGAGATGGGCGAATGCCAGAGAGAGTCCTTCAGCCTCGTCCTGCAAGAGGCGCTCCGGCGGAACTGAAGCGGATTCCTGCGCCCCGGCGTTGCTTGAAGCCCGGATCCGGGTGAAAAAGTCCACCGGTTTCGCCGGGTGATCGCCTTCACCGAACGGCAGCTTGTCGGCCGCGATCCGTTCTTGCGCCAGTTCGACCTTGCCGCGCGGTTTCGCATGGGCCCCGGCCAGGGAGACCATGGTGCAAAGACCTTTGACGAGTTCGTCTTCCCGCGCAGAGACGTGACTGGACTGTTCTGCGGCATGGATCAGCAGCGGAATGCTGGCCGGGAGGCGCGCGGAGAGCCGCGGACGGGCGTTTCTCAGCACCGAACGGAGTTCGAGCGGCGGCAAGTCCGAGCGGTATCCCCGGGCCAGACGGTCGAGATCGGTTGCAAGCCGCATCGACCGGCCGCATTGCCGCCGGATGGTGTTGATCCGGCCGAGACTGGTGGCGTCGGAACCGGCCGTGCGCTCGAGGAAGTCGAGGTTTCCGAGGGCAATGGAGGTGGCGTTCGAAAGTTCGTCGACGAAACCGGCCGTCACCTCCCCAAGGGCAGCGATGAAACGGGCGTGATTCTTCTCCGGACCGAAATCGTATCGTCCCGCCAGACGGTTTTCCAGGCGCGCGTTGACGATGAAGCTGAGGGCCTTGAGAAGCCTGCGCTCGTAGTCGGAGAATTCCCTCGGTACCCGGTCGATCACGCACAGGGTGCCGAGCCGGGCGGCGTTCCGGGACAGAAGGGGTGCCCCCGCGTAGAAGCGAATGGACGGATCTCCGGTGACGAGCGGGTTGTCTCGGAACCGTTCGTCCGCCTGCGCATCGGGGACGACCATGACCTCGTCCCCCTTGATCGCGTGGGTGCAGAAGGCATGCTTGCGATCCGTCTCACGGGTTTCCAGACCGTAATGCGCCTTGAACCATTGCCGTGTCTCGTCGACCAGAGAGACCAGGGCGATCGGCGCATTGAAGAGATGTGCCGCAAGCTGGACGACGAGGTCGAATTCCTCCTCGTGCGGCGTGTCGAGGACCCGCAATCGGCGGAGTTCCTCGTTGCGGAACAGTTCGGTTGCTGCGATCGACATCAATCGCCCTTTCGCTGAAATAAAGTCATGTGGCGGCCACTGTGGGGCGCGCCGGAGGTGTCCCCGGTGCGGCGACCGTGTCTTCCGGCTGCAGGAGCGCGGTGACGCGCCGGGCCAGCTCGGTGCCGGTATAGGGTTTGGGCAGAAGGTTCCGGACGAGGTCCTGCGGCAGGGAGGTCGCCGGCCTCTTGCTGGTATGTCCGGAGGTCAGCAGGAGCCGCGTCCGGGGCCAGCGTTTGAGGATCTCGCCCGCCAGGTCGTAGCCGGATTTTCCACCGGGCATGATGACGTCGGAGAAGACGAGATCGATCGACGGCTCGCTCTCGAGCAGCTCGAGCGCCGTCCGGACATCCGGCGCCTTCAGGGTCCGGAAGCCGAGTTCGGTGAGGATTTCGGAGGCCAGGTCCGCGAGTTCGGGCTCGTCGTCGACGACCAGCACGGTGCGGCCCGATGGCTCGATGGTGTCCATCTCCGGTTCCGCGACGGAGTTTCCGGCGCTTGCGGTTGCCCCTTCCGCCGCAGGCAGGATGATCTGCACGCGGGTGCCCTCGCCCGGCTGCGAGTCGATCGCGAGGTGGCCGCCCGACCGGCGGGCAAAGCCATACACCATGGAAAGGCCGAGGCCGGTTCCCTTGTTCTTCTCCTTGGTCGAGAAGAAGGGGTCCATCGCACGCTCGCGCACGAAGGCCGACATGCCGGTTCCCGTGTCGGCGACGGAAATGCAGACATAGTCTCTGGGAGCGAGGTGCCGGTACGGACCGGTCGAACCGTCGGAAACCGAGAGCCGCGAGGTCTCCACCGTCAGGCTTCCGCCGTCCGGCATCGCGTCGCGGGCGTTGACGACGAGATTGATCAGGGCGTCTTCGAGATCGCCCGGATCGATCTCGACGGAATCGATCTCCTCGCACAGCTGCATCCGGAATGCGACCTGGGAGGTCAGGGATTTCTCGAGCATCTCCTGGATGTTGAGCAGAAGGTCGTTGACCTCGACCGCCACTGTTTCCGGATCCGACCGCTTGGAGAAGGCGAGCAGGCGCTTCACCAGACGGGCGCCGCGCTCCGCCGCGTGCTGAACGGTATCGATCCGCTTCATAACTCTCGGCTCATCCGGCAGGGTGCGTTTGAGCAGCCCGAGATGGCCGATGATGATGCCGAGGAGATTGTTGAAATCGTGGGCCACGCCGCCGGAGAAGTGACCGAGCGCCTCCATGCGCTGTGCCCGTTCGAGCACCCGCTGGGATTCCAGCTGTTCGGTGATGTCCTGTACCGTGCCGACCAGCCGCGTGACGCGGCCGTCGTCCCCGGCCATGGGCTGGATCTTGTTGAGAACCCGGCGCGTCGTTCCGTCCTTCAGGGTGATGTCATAGGTCATCTGTCCCTTGATGTTCTCGTCGATCACCCGCTGGCGGATTTCCATGTAGGTCTGCCAGGCGTCCGGGGCGACATAGCTCGCCATCGCTTCCGGCCCGGGCTCGATCTCGCCCGGTCCGGCGCCGAATATCCGGTAGACACCGGGGGACCATTGAGCGCGTTTGTCTTCGAGGTCGTATTCCCAGCAGCCGAAATTGGCGATCTCCTCCGCCGCTTCCAGAAGCGCGCGTTTCTGGCGGAGTTCGATATCGGATCTTTCCTTGGCCCGCCTCAGCCTGGTCAACTCGATCGCATTGCCAACGGCGCGCTTCATCGAGTTCGGCGTGACATTCGGTTTGCGGATGAAGCTGTAGGCGCCGCGGGCGATCGCGTCGAAGGAATGCACGTCCTTGTCCGACCCGGTCATCATGATGACGGGGGTGTGGCGTGCATCGAGCGCGGGTCTGATCCGGTCGAGGATGTCGTACCCGCTTTCGCCGGGAAGGCGGTAATCCAGCAGAACGCAGTCATAGAGGTCCTCGCCGACGGCGGCTTCCGCCTGGTCGCCGCTCGTGGCTTCCACGATCTGGACCTCGAGGCCGGCACGGGTGATGGCGCGCCGGACCGCCTGGCGGTCGACCGCGTCGTCGTCGATGATGAGGACCTTGGACGTCATCGCATCTCTCCTAGGGCAGTTCGACCACGCGCCAGTAGCGGTCCAGCATGGTCACGGCGTCGAGGAAGCCTTCCGCCGCGCGGCTCTTCACGATGTAGCCGGCGACATGCTTGCGGTAGGCGGCGAGGCGGTCCTCGTCCGAGTCCGAGGTCGTCAGGACGAATACGACATGCATGCCGAGGTCCGGGTCTGCCCTGAGCGCTTCGAGGAAGGCCTCGCCGCCGAGCCGCGGCATGTTCCAGTCGAGCAGGATGATGCAGGGGCCGGTCAGCCGCGCATGGCCGTTGTTGCCGCGCAGGATGTCCAGCGCTTCCGCGCCGTCATGCGCCTCGACATAGGGGTTCGCCACCTTGGCCTTGCGCAGGCTCCGGATGAAAGCCATGCGGTCGATCGAATCGTCGTCGACGATCAGGATGGTGACTTCTTTCTGAAGAGTATTCTGCTCCATGACCATACCGTCCATCACGCTGCCTCCTTCCGCTGCATGGATGCGGGCCAGGTAAAACGGACTGTCAGACCTGGTTCGTCGGTCCCGCTTTCAAGGGAAATCGTTCCACCGAGGTTCTCGATGGTCTTCTTGACCGCGGCGAGCCCGATCCCCGTGCCTTCGACCTCGTCTCTGGGCGCCAGGGTCTGGAACATCTCGAACACGCGTTCATGGTGTTCCTTGTCGATACCGGGGCCGTCGTCGCTGACGGTGAACTCGATGACCGGGCCGTTCGGGCGCGCTGCCACGGTGATGACTCCGCGATCCCCGTTGTGATGCTTGATCGCGTTCGAGAACAGATTGGTGAGGACCAGGCGCAGCGGTGCGACAGCGGTTTCGAACGCCGGAAGATCTCCCTCGATCCTGAGGGCGAACCGGTTCCCGGCGTCGACCAGGTCGAACGTCTCCCTGACGAAGTTCTCGCATTCGATGGCCCGGATTTCAGTCTCGGAGCGACCGATGCGCGAATAGGCCAGCAGGTCGTCGAGCATGCTGTTCATCCGCGCGACGCGGCCGCGCAGCAGGGTCATGTTTTTGCGAGTCTCTCCGTCGAGCCGGTCCTCGAGGTCCTCCTCGATCCATTGCGACAGGTTGTCGATCGCCCGGAGCGGCGCCTTCAGGTCGTGGGAGGCGATATAGGCAAAGGAGTCGAGTGCCTCGTTCGATCGCGAGAGATCGGCTTCGGATTTTTCGAGGGCATCGGCTTTCTCCTGTATCTGGCCGAGCGCCCCCGAGAGGGCTCCGGTTTGTTTCCGCAGGGCCTCGTTGGCCGTGCGCAGCATTTCGGAGCTGGGGATCGCGAGGATCCGGGAGAGCAGGGGCCACGCGACGATGGCCGTGGCAATCGAGACGATGGCGGTGACGAGTTTCAGGACGCCCTGCACACCGTAGCTCGGCACCCACAAGGTCCAAATGTTGAACAGGTGCGTTATGCCGCACATCAGGATGAACGCGGCGAACATCCCGATCAGCCAGTTGAATTGCAGGTCGTCCCGGCGGCGGATCAGGACGTAGAGGAAGACCGGGAGACTGAAATAGGCCAGCGCAATGGTCGCGTCGGAGAAGACATGCGCGAAGACGAGCTTCTCATCCCACAAGAGGCAGTAGCCGTGCGGCATGAAACCGTTGTCGTAGAGAAAGTCGTAAATTGCGTTCATCGTCGATCCTTCGCTCATGCCGCGTTTTGGCTGTCGTTGGCGGCCGCTGCGACGTGGCGCGGCTCCGACCAGACTTCGGTCCGTGGGGCGAGGTCAGCCGGCCGGGAGGGCCAACGAAACCAGACGGTGGTTCCTCTCGCGGAAGTCCCTTCCGTCTCTGCAATCCCGATGGCGCCACCGGCGCCCTCGACAATCTTCCGGGCAATGGCGAGGCCGACACCGGCGCCTTCGCGGACATCCTTCGCCTGCAGGGTCCTGTAGGCCTCGAAGGCGGCCGCGCGATCGTTCGCGGCGATTCCCGGGCCGTCGTCGCTGATGCGGAACTCGTGCCCGTCCTGAAATTGCCGGACATCCACATGGATCGTTCCGCCGCCTCTATCGTGGTGCTTGATCGCATTCTCGAGGATGCGGCGCACGACGACATCGAAGCCGCCCTTGCGGCTCCAGATGGCGGGCAGCCGCGCGGCGAGCGACAGCGTGAACCCGCCATCCCGGTGGAGGGCGGCGAAAGTGTCCCGGATGATTCTCGCGCTATCGATGACGTCGGGCGACGAATCCGGCATGCCGGCCTCCGCGTAGTCCCGGAAGCCGATCACCAGGTCCTCCAGGCGCCGCGCCTGCTTGCGGATCAGGGTGAGGTTCCGGCGCGCGGAGTCCGGCAGGTCCTCGCCGCTGTCTTCCTCGATCCAGTCGGCGAGGTTGAGAATGCCGCGCAGCGGCTCGCGCAGGTCGTGATAGGTCAGCCGCACGTGACGTTGCAGGTCGTCGGAAAGCGCGGCGTTCTGCTCGGCTCTCGTACGCTCCAGCAGGAAAACGCGGTAGGTGCTCAGAAGCAGTCCGGCAAGTATTGCGGCGTAGCTTGCCACGGTCAGCAGCAGCGCCAGGTCGAAACTGGCATCGAACAGCTCGTCAGAGAAGGCCATGAAGAGGAAATGCGCGAACACCCCGCAAACGAGCGAAACCGCAAACCAGGTCTCGAAGGGGTCGTCGAAGGGTGACGGCCGGAGCAGCACGAGGACGAGCGCAATCAGCAAGGTGCTGCCGGGGATGATTTCCTGTGGCCGGCTGATGGCAAGCACCTCGAACTGGCCGGACGGGAGCGGCACGGTGAGGAAGACGACCGCACAAGAGACGAAGAATGCAGCGGCACCAAGCACGACGAGCGACTCGTTGATGACGATTTGGCGCCGCGAGAGCGAGCTGCTCCAGCGTTCGAACAGCAGCGCGGCCAGGATCAGGGTCGCGAAATAGAAGCGGGAGGTCGTCCAGCTCCAGGGCGCGAGTTCCTGCAGGTCGGATATCCTGTGAACCTCGAAGACATTCGACGTGATCAGTGCATGGCCGCCGTCGATCAGCCCGGCGCCGATCAGGGCGGCCCCGAAGAAGAGAAAGCGCATGCTGGGGCGGGTGCGATGGCGCATGATCGCGAGCACCCCGGCAATGAGCGCGAGCAGGGCTCCCAATGAGGCCATGAGGGTATGAAGCTCGGAGCTGCTCCGCCAGTCCTTGCCGGAATGTGTGAGGGCAAAGAGCAGGGTCAGGGCGATCACCGCGATCGCGACCAGCGGGCCGCGGCGGAGGGACGCCGTCTGCCGGAAGGACGATATGCTGTGCTGCGTGCTCTTGTTCATGCATCCCGGCGGTCGCCCCGGCGCCGCCCCCTCATAAACCGAACTCCGGATCCGCGTCGGATGGCGGAGTTCTTTCTGATCTGGATCAGATGCTAGAGGGGGCAGGTCAACCGGCGATCAACGCGATGCGAACGGCTTGTAAACATATGGTCGTATGCCTGCGCCGGTAGCGAGACCGTCGTTCGGGTGTCCCGAGCAGAGGGCAAGAGGGGGGAGCGTCGGGGAAAGGAAGACGCGAGGAAGGAGGCTATTCGGCGGCCAGGCGGTATCCGAGATTCGTAACCGTCCGGATCATCTTGGGCTTCCTCGGATCCGCTTCGATCTTTTTCCGGATGCGTCCGATCAGGACATCGACCACCCGGCTGCTCGGGGGTTCCTGCCCGCGATTGATCGCATCGAGCAGGAAGTCCCGGCTCAGCGCGCGCCCTTTCGCGTTGGCGAGCGCGAGCAGGAGGTCAAACTCGGAGCCGGTCAGTTCGACCGGCCCGCCGCCTTCTGCCCAGACCTCGCGGGTTCCGGTGTTGATCCGCAGGCTGCCGATGCTCAGCAGCGAGGAGTCCGCCAGAGATCTGCCGTCGCCGTTATGATAACTGCGTTTCAACAGGTTCTTGATCCGGACCAGCAGCTCCTCGGGCGCGAACGGCTTGGTGATGTAGTCGTCGACCCCGGATTCGAGGGCGGCGAGGCGGTCATCCAGTTTCTCCCGGCCGGAGACGACGATGATCGGCAAGTCCGTCATCGCTCTGACCTGCCGGGCGAGAACGATCCCGTCCTCATCCGGGAGCGTAAGATCGAGCAGGATCAGATCGGGGGCATCGCTGCCACGTAGATGCGTGTGCATCTCGGCGCCTGTGCCGGCAACCGAGATCCGGTACCCGTTCTGACGGAGGATCTCAGACATCAATGCCGCGACGATCTGTTCGTCCTCAACCAGCAGGATATGCATTTTGCCTCTACCGGAGCGAGTTTCGCGCACCTTCCGCATTGCCGAACGGTCATGGTTCAACCGTCGGTACGTTATGGATAATAGCGCGCCAAACCCGGATTGTGAACGGATTGTAAACAAGATCTGTGTCGAAACCGGGCGGCGACGGCGCTCGCAATGATTCTTGCTCTTCTTGTCATCATCCGGCCCCGCTCGATCTTCGGACCGGACGGAAAAGGTGTCCTCGCGTCGATCGAGCGCGATCGGGAGGTGAAACTCCGGGAGGCGGCCATGGCGCCTGGATATGAGCTCAGAGCCGGGTCCATGCCCTGAAGAGGGCTGTCATGCCGGTTCGGCAGCACGACGGCTGCGCCGGGACCGGGTAGCAGGAACGGAGGCTATTTCAAATTGTCCCTGTAATAGCCGAGCGCAACGATCAGGCTCTGGACCAGCGTGATCGCGCCGGCGATCGGCCGGAAGCGATGGATTTCCGCGTCGTCCACGGTGAAATAGAGGGATCCGTGCCGGGCGAGGGGACTGGTGTCGGTGTCCGTGATGGTGAGTGTCGGAATTCCGCGGATGTGGGCATCGCGCACGACCTCGACGACCGCAGGGGCATATTCGGCAAAGGACACCGCAACCAGCAGATCGTTCGGGCGCAGGGTCGCCACCTGCTGTGGCACCATGCCACCGACCGAGTCGAGAAGGTTGCAGCGGTATTCGAGCCGGGTCAGTCCGTAGGCGATATATGCCGCGATCGGGAAGGCGCGACGTTGGCCGATGACATAGATCGAGTCGGCGCCGTGCAGCATCTCGATCGCCTTGCGGAGAGTCCCCTCGGGTACCGAATCCCGCAACCGGTCCAGACAAAGCTCCGACGCTTCGGTGAAGGCGTCCAGGATCGCCTTGGGATCGTCGCCCGCGAGGGTCTCCAGCTTTTCCCTGTGCTGGTAGATCTGTTCGCGCGAGACCGGCGCACCCTCGATCAGCCGGAGCTTGAACACCTTCTGCATGTTCGAGAAGCCGGAATAACCGAACTCCTTGGCAAAGCGCACCAGGGTTGAAGGCTGCACGCCGATCCGCTCTGACAACACGGCGATGGTTTCCAGAGCAAAACCGTTCGGGTCCTCGAGCGCGCGGCCGGCGATTTTCTGCAAATGCGGACTCAGGTCATCGTAGCGCGACTGGATCGAGTGTCTCAGCCGGTCGAATGATTCCGGAGCGACGTCTGTCTCTGCCAATCCAAATCCCTTCTAAAGCTCTGAATTTTTTCATATCGCGTCCGGCAGACGGCATCAATAGAAATGAAAATTCATTCAAATGGAAAGAAATTGAAAATTCATTCTTGACTCGGGATTGAAAAATTCATGCAATCAAATTGATCGAAGAAAAATTCCTTTCATGGGGCGTCATGGAAAATCTCGACAAAAAGATCGGTTTTGTCGGTCTTGGCCTGATGGGCCGGGGGATGTCCGAAAATCTGCTGCGGGCGGGCCACTCCCTCACGGTTCTGGGGCATCTCAAACGGGAAAACGTCGAGGCACTCGTGGCGCTCGGGGCCCGTGAAACGGAAAGCGCGAAAAGCCTCGCGACGAACGCGGACGCCGTCATCCTTTGCGTGACCGGAACGCCGCAGGTGGAAGAGGTCGTGCTGGGCTCGGACGGAATTCTCGCGGGCGCCCGGCCCGGACTGATGGTGATCGATTGCTCGACGAGCGAGCCGGCCTCCACCGTGAAGATTGCCGCGCGCCTGAAAGAAAAGGGTGCGGTTCTGGTCGATGCGCCTCTGGCCCGGACACCCAGGGAGGCGGCCGAGGGCAGGCTGAATACGATGGTCGGCGCGTCGGACGAGGATTTCGCCCGAGCAAAGCCCGTTCTCTCGAGCTTCTGCGAGAACATCTTTCACATGGGCCCGGTCGGCGCCGGCCACAAAGCCAAGCTGCTGAACAACTACATCACGATGGGGCAGGCGGCGATGATCGCCGAGGCAATGCACGGTTGCCGTACCCTCGATGTGCCGATGCGGCGCTTCTTCGAGCTGGTATCGGCCGGCGGCGGGAACAGCGGCATTTTCCAGATGGTCGCGGGATCCATCCTTTCCGGCGATATGGACGGGCTGAACTTCGCCATCCGGAACGCCGCCAAGGACCTCACCTATCACAGCCGGATGCGGGAAGACGCCGGGCTCGACGCCGGCATCGGCGGAGCGGTTTCGGCGCGCTTTGTCGAGGCGCTCGACAACGGTCTTGGCGACCGGACGGTCGGCCATCTCTTCGCATTCGAGGATACCAGGCCGTCATCCGGCCGGAAGAAAACGGGCGCGCCTTAGGGAAAGGACACGACGGGCATCGATCCCGGCCGGATCTCGAGGCCATGCACCGCAATGCGTCCAGAACGGACGCGCATAACAAACAAAGGGACAAACGGGAGGTACAACACATGACCAGGAAGAAAGAGATATCAGGGAACGCCTCAAGCCTGCTCACGCGCCGGACTTTTCTCGGCGCTGCGGCTGCAGTCGGCGCAGGATCCGCCTTCATGGGGCCGTGGAAACACAACCGGGTCTTTGCCGCGGCGTCAGACAAGCCGATCAGGATCGGCCTCACCCACGATGCCAGCGGACAGTTCGCCAACTCCGGACAGGCCGAGAAGCGCGGCACGATCATGGCGATCGAGGAGGCCAACGAGGCGGGCGGTGTGCTCGGCCGCAAGGTCGAGTACGTCTGGATGGACACGGAGACCAATCCGCAGACCGGTACCCGCGTCGCCGAGCGCATGATCACGCGCGAGAACGTGCATTTCCTCGCCGGTGCAATTCAGTCCGGCACCGCCAATGCGATCAGCCAGGTGGCGCAGAAATACGGCTGCGTCTACTTCAACACCAATTCGAGCTCGCCGACGGAATCCGGCAAGAACTGTCACCGGGTGAAATTCGTCTGGGACGGCAACGGCGAGAATTTCAGCCGCGCCGCCGCGAACAACGCGATCAAGGCCTTCGGCAAGAAATGGCTGCTGGTCTACAACGATTATGTCTGGGGCCAGAACACCAACGAGGCGACCAAGAAGGTCGCGACCGGCTACGGCGCGGAGATCCTCGACGAGATCGCGGTCCCGGTCGGAACGCGCGACTGGTCGAGCATCCTGCTGAAGATCCAGCAGGCGAAGCCGGATGTCGTGGCCGCCGCAGTCGGCGGGGACGATTTCAAGGTCATGCGCCAACAGGTCCGGGACATGGGGCTCGACGGCAAGCCGGCCTGGATCAACAACCAGCAGGACTGGCCTGATATCTACGGTCTCGGCGCGGATGCCGCGTTCGGCGTCTTCGGAACGACCTGGTATCACTATCTCGACCTGCCCGGCGTCTCCGACTTCGTGAAGCGTTACCAGGCACGCCACGAGACGACGCGGATCAACGTTCCGGGCAATGTCACCTACAACGGCTATATCGCGATGCGTGAGCTGCTCAGGGTGGTCGGGGAAGTCGGGTCGACCGACAATATCAAGATCATCAAGGCGCTCGAGGGCCGCAAGATGAGCGCGGCAGACCGCATGCAACACCACGATGCGGTGATCGATCCGACCTCGCACCAGGTGCAACAGACGATCTATCTCGCGGAGGGCAACAAGAACCCGCGGGACGACACGGACTACTTCAAGATCCTGAGCAATTCGGATCCGGAGTCCATCCGCGCCGACGCCAATGCGACCTGCGGGCTCGAATCCTACGCGGACACACCGAACTACGATCAGGGGTAAGCCCCCTCCTCGATGGGCTGACTGCTCCCTGGCCTGCGGGCGCGGCGGCTTCGCCGCCGCCGTGTCCCGCAGCTTTTTCCGATCTCGCAATGCCGGCAAATGCCGGTGCCGGACATCGCATGTACGATCTGATACCGCATCTCATCAACGGTCTCGCGCTCGGGCTTCTCTTTGCACTGCTCGGGCTCGGCTTCATGCTCATCATCGGCGTGATGGAGGTGATCAATCTCGCGCACGGCTCGCTCTTCGCGCTCGGAGCCTATCTGGCGCTCGCGCTGATGGCGCCGGACGGCGGCTTGCCTTTCGCCTTCATGGAGCCCTACTACGCCCTGCCGGCCGTCGCCCGGTACGTGATCGCGCTCATTGTCGGCCCGGCGCTCGTGGGGGTCGTCGGCATGGGGCTCGAACTCTGCCTGCGCCGGACCTACGGAACGGATCCGCTCTACGGTCTGCTTCTCACTTTCGGCGCCGCGCTGGTGCTGGAGGAGACGATCCGGGAAATCTGGGGGTCGACCGAATACTACCTGCCGGTTCCGAAGGCGATCTCCGGCGGCTTCATCTTCGGCGACCTGATCTATTCGAATTACAGGATCTACGCGGCGCTGTTCGCCGCGGCGATGATCGGCGTGCTCTGGCTTTTCCTCAATCGCACGCCCTATGGCGCGGTTATCAAGGCCGGCGCCCATGACAGCGAGATGGTTCGGGCGCTCGGCTACAACCTGAAGCGCCTCCGGCTCTTCGTCTTCGCCTTCGGCGCGGCCCTCGCCGCCATCGCCGGGATCATCATGGCGCCAATCTGGGGTATCCGTCCGGTTGTCGGCGTCGACGCGGTCATTCCGGCGTTTGTCGTCATTGTGCTGGGCGGGGTCGGAAGCTTCTGGGGAGCGGTGACCGCCGGCACCCTGGTCGGCCTGGTGGTCGGTCTGACCGCCGCCTTCCTGACCGACTGGTCGATGTTGTCCATGTATCTGCTGTTGCTTGCAGTCGTCACGTTCCGCGCCCGCGGTCTGGCCGGCAAAGCCAGTGTTCTCGAAGCGTGAGGTGGGAATGGATTACGAACGCAAACTGACGACAGCCTGGATCACGCCGCAGATGATGGTGGCATTTGCGCTCTTCGGAACCATGCCGTTCTGGATCGAGGGCGTCGGGCTCTACCAGTATCTCGGGGTCGAGGTGATGATCTGGATGATCTTCGCTCTCGGGTTCAACCTGCTGCTCGGCTATACCGGCCTGCCGTCCTTCGGCCATGGTGCCTTCCTCGGGATCGGCGCCTATACCTTCGGGCTCGCCCAGTTCAATGTCTGGCCCAATCTCTGGTTCTGCCTGCTCGCCGCGGTCGTGGTCACGGGGCTGATCGGCGGGATATCGGCGCTCTTCCTGTCGCACCGGCGCGGGATCTATTTCGCGCTCATGACCATCGCCGTCAGCCAGATCTTCTTCTTCATCGCCGGCAAATGGACCGATGTCACGGGTGGCGAGGACGGCTTGCTCAACATTGCCCGGCTGCCGGTCGAACTGGGCGTCGTGTCGTTCTCGATCAAGGACAATGTGGCGCTCTACTATCTCGCTTTCGCGCTGTTCGTCGGCACCGTGATCCTGCTCTGGCGCCTGACCAATTCACCCTATGGCCGGATCCTCAGGGCGATTAAGCAGAACGAGATGCGCGTGCGCTTCATCGGCTACGACGTGAGGTTCTTCAAGTGGACCGTCTTCACCCTGTCCTGCGCCGTGACCGGGCTCGCGGGCGGCCTCTTCGCGATGGCCCAGGAGGGCGCCTACATCAACATCATGAGCCTGCAATGGTCGGGCATCATCGTGCTGATGACGCTGATCGGCGGCGGTTTCGTCAGCTTCTGGGGACCGGTTTTCGGAGTCGTCCTTTATTTCGTCGCCCGCGACGTGCTCGGTGCCTACACGGAAACCTGGCTGCTGTGGTTCGGCCTGATGTTCGTCCTGCTGGTCATGTTCAAGCCGGAGGGGATCGCCGGAATCTGGCGGGATCTGGTCGCGCGGCGGCGCGCCGACAAGCGAGACGGCGAGGCGGTTTCGAGCCTGGCGCAGCCGGAAGCGGGGAGGTAGGCCATGGCCCTGTTCGAAGCCAGAAACCTGCACAAGCGGTTCGGCGATCAGGTCGTGCTGGAGGAAATCAATCTCAGCTTCGAGGCCGGGTCCCTCTCCGGGATCATGGGCCCGAACGGTGCCGGCAAGACGACCTGCTTCAACGTCCTGACCGGGCGCTACAAGCCGGATCGCGGCCAGGTGACGTTTGACGGGCGGGACATCACGGGGCTCACGCCGGAGAAGATTGTCCAGGGCGGGATCGCCCGGTCGTTCCAGATCATGAGCCTGTTCGACGAGTACAGCACCATCGACAACATCAAGGTCGCGCTCCCGGAAATCCGTGGCCGGCGCTTCGACATCCTGCATGCCTTCGACGGCGCTTCGGAAGCGGAGGCGCGGGCCGAGGCCGTCCTGGCCAGTGTCGGCCTTCAGGGCAAGGAGCATGTTCCGGCGGCGGCGCTTTCCTATGGCGAGCGGCGGGCGCTCGAGATCGGCGTGGCCCTGGCCGCGGATCCCGTGATCCTCTTCCTCGACGAACCGACCTCGGGCCTCGGCACGGAGGCGACGGCCCGTCTCGCCGATCTCGTCCGCAGCCTGCACGACCGCTACACCATCGTCGTCATCGAACATGACATGCGCTTCCTCTTCGGGCTTGCGGACCGGATATCCGTGATCCACTGGGGACAGGTGATCGCCGAGGGCACGCCGGAGGAACTGCAGGAGAACAAATGGGTCCAGCGCTCCGCGCTCGGCACCCTGAACTAGGAGCGCACGATGCTGGCGATCCAGGATATCGAGACTTACTACGGCGAGACCCAGGCCCTGTTCGGTGCCTCGATCGAGGTCGGCGAGGGCGAGGTGGTGGCGCTGCTCGGGCCGAACGGCGCGGGCAAGACCACGACCCTGCGCTCCATCCTCGGCCTGACGCCGGTCAGGCACGGCAACATCACCTTCGACGGCGAGGACATCACGCGTCTGCAGACCCACCAGATCGCCCGGAAGGGCATTGGCTGGGTGCCGGACGACCGGCGGGTCTTTCCGACGCTGACGGTGTCGCGAAACCTTTCCATCGCCCGCAAACGGACGCGGTTCCGCGCGTGGTCGCTCGACGAATGCTTCGGCATCTTCTCCGCCCTCGAGCACCTTATGGGACGGGAATGCGAGAACCTTTCCGGCGGCGAGATGCAGATGGTCGCGATCTCGCGTGCGCTGATCGGGGCGCCCGGACTGGTCCTCTTCGACGAGCCGTCGCAGGGACTGGCGCCGAAGATCGTGCAGGACGTGATGAAGACGATCGGCCGGCTGAAATCCGAGGGGATTTCCGTTCTTGTCGTCGAGCAGAATGCGCTCAGCGTCCTCGGCGTCGCCGACCGGGTCTATGTGATGGACCACGGCCGCATCGTTCATGAAGGTCCGGCTGGGCAACTGCGCGAGAACGCGGCGCTGCGCGGCGAGCTCTTGGGGATATGAGCATGAGTGCACCGCTGCTGAAGGTCGACGCGCTGAAAAAGGTCTACCGCAAGGGAATGTTCGACCGCTCGGAGACCTTCCGTCTCGAGGCCGACTTCGAAATCGCCGAACCGAAGGTCGTCGGTCTCATGGGGCCGAACGGGTCGGGGAAAACGACGCTCTTCGAACTCATCACCGGCTCCAACCAGCCCAGCGCGGGCGAGGTGCGCTGTCTCGGGCGCAACATCCACGATGTGCGGTACGACGAGCGCGACCGGCTCGCCATCCACTATCACCAGTCCTATCAGGTCCGGCATTTCCGGCGGGTCAAGCCGAGCTTCATGATGCAGCCGGCGGGCGGCGACTATCCGGTCGTCCACCTCTTCGACGAGCCGCAATTCAATACCCAGGACGGCTATATCGGCTTCATGCTGGAATTCTTCCGCAAGCTGCGGCGGGAGGACCGGCTGGTGTTCCTCTGTGTGCATCCGAACGAGCGGTTCCATCTCGAGATCCTCGAGGAGATCTGCGAGCAGTTCATCTTTGTGCAGAAAGGCCGCCTGACCCATTCCGGCAGTTTCGAGGAACTGACCGGGATCGCGTCGGTCAGGGCCTATCTCGGTGACCTGCTGCAATAGGAGGGGAACAATGGAGCTTTTCCAGAAAGGCTACTACGGCGCGCCGGTCGACGAGGCCGCGGTCCGCCGGCACTGGACGGAAGAGGGGTATTCCTTCGGTGTCTTCACCGATCCGCCGGGCCAGGAATGGAACGATTTCGTCCATGCGACGGACGAGTATGTCGCGGTTGCGCAAGGGCAGGTCCGTATCAGCGTCGGCGACCAGACCTTCGTCGCCGATCCGGGCGATCTGGTTTTCATTCCGCGTGGCGTCAATCATTCCCTGAAGACGCTCTCGGCCGCGGGATCCCGCTGGCTCTACGGGTACAACTGAGTGCGGAGGCGCCGGGCATGAACGAGGCCGTCGATATCGCGAGTCTGACGCCCAATGTCGATCTGGCTCGGCTCGGCTCGCTGTTCGACCTGAACGGCAAGTCCGCCTTGGTTCCGGGCGGTTACGGCGCCATCGGCGAGGCGGTCTGCTGGGCGCTTGCCATGCATGGTGCCCGTGTGGCGGTCGCGGGACCGAGAGAGGATAGGGCCGTCGCGCTTGCCGAGGCGATTTCCGGCTCCGGGCGCGATGCCTGCGGTTATCGGCTCGACGCGCGAAGGGTCCCGGACATCCGCGAGACCGTCGATGACGTTGCGAAGCGGTTCGGCGGCATCGATATCCTGGTCAATTGCGTCGGGATCCAGAGAGAGGAAACCATCCTCGATGTCACCGAGGAGACGTTCGACGACATGTACGAGACGAACCTCAAGTCGGCGATGTTTCTGGGGCAGGCGGTGGCCAGGCAACAGATCGCGCGGGGGCGGGGCGGGCGCCATGTCCACCTGCTTTCCGTCCGCTCGCAGCTCGCGCTGCGCGGGCGCGGCTACTCGGCCTATTGCAGCACGAAAGGCGGTCTTCTGATGCTCCTCAAACAGCATGCGATGGAGCTGGCGCCGCACGGCATCACCGTGAATGGCGTGGCGCCGACCTTCATCCAGTCGGACAGGATACGCCCCCATCTCGAAAAACCCGAGTTCCGCGAATTCATTCTGGAACGCAATCCGCTCGGCCGGATCGGCGACCCTGTCGAGGTTGCGGGGCCGGTCATCGCTCTGGTCGCGGATGCGGGAAGTTACATGACAGGACAGGTCGTCTATGTGGATGGCGGGGTAACGGCAAGCCAATGAGTATTCCAGACAATCGGGTGGCGGTGGTAACCGGCGCGAGCAAGGGGATCGGCTTCGCGGTCGCCCTCGAGCTCGCCCGTCAGGGAGCGGATACCTTCCTGGTGGCGCGCGATGACGACCGGCTGGCGGAAGCCGCCGCCCGGATCGAGCGGGAAACCGGAGGGCGTTCCGCGTTCGCCGCCGCAGATCTCTCGACCGCGTCGGGCTGTGCCGGGGTCGCGGACGCGGTGCTGGATGCGTTCGGGGGAGTCGACATCCTCGTCAACAATGCCGGCGCGACCCGGGCCGGGCGTTTCGCCGCCCAGCCGGACGCGGACTGGATCGAGGGATTTGCCCTCAAGTTCCATGGCGCAGTCCGCCTGACGCGGCTGCTGTGGCCGGAGCTGGTCAAGCGTTCCGGTAGCGTGGTGAATGTCGGCGGCGGTGCGGCGCGGACGCCCGCGCCCGGCTTCCTTGTCGGCGGGGCGGTCAACGCGGCGCTCGCGAATTTCACCAAGGGGCTGGCGGCGCTCGGGATCGAGGAACATGTCAATGTCAACATCGTTCATCCGGGGATGACCGTGACCGAGCGCATGGAAGATCTTCTGAAAGCCCAGGCGGCGGACGGCGGGACCGATCTCGAGACCGCGCGGGCGACGGCCATCGCCCGCGAGGGCGTCAGGCGGCTCGGGGAGCCGGAGGATGTCGCGGCACTGGTCGCCTTCCTCTGCTCTCCCGCAGCCCGTCACATTCAGGGAACCGCGATCGCCGTTGACGGTGGCGCGACGCGCGGCGTCTTCTAGAGAAAACAAGAACAGGACCGCACAGGGGGAAAGCGCATGTCTTGGCCGATCCAGCATTTTCACTACGTTCCGGGCTCTTCCAGCATCATCGAGATGATGCCGGGCGCGCTGAAGGCGATGACACAATGCGCCGCGGTGAAGCCGGGCGAGAACGTCGTCATCGCCTGCGACACCAACAAGCTGCGCCTCGCCGAGGTGCTTGCGGCGGCGGCCTATGCGGTCGGCGGCATTCCGACCGTCACCATGTTTCCGCCGACCGGCGCACACGGCGCACAGGTGCCGGACCCCGTGGTCGGCGCCTGCGCCCGGGCGGATGTCTATTTTCTGCCGACGAGCTGGTCGATGACCCACACAGATGCGCGCATCGCCGCCTCCGAGGCCGGCGCCCGCGGGGCGACGATGTGCGAGGTGACGGAGGATTGCCTCGCCGCCGGCGGCATTCTCGGTGACTTCGAGGCGGCGGACCGGTTGGGCCGTCAGATTGGCGCGGTGCTTGAGACCGCCGACACGATCCGCATGACCTCGTCCGGCGGCACGGATCTCACCGGCAAGGTCACCAAGCGGCCGATCCAGTACGAGACCGGCCTGTTCCGCAATCCGGGCGAATTCGGTGCCTTGCCGAACAGCGAGCTCAACATCTCGCCGATCGAGGGGACGACCGAGGGGGTGATCGTCGGCAATGTCCGGCTGATGGGCTTCGGCATCCTGCGCGAGGAGCCGATCACCATCGAGGTAAAGAACGGCGAGGTGACGAAGGCCTGGGGCGGGGCTGCTGCGGACTATCTGAACACGACGCTCGCCTCCTTCAACGACCGCTCGGCTTATAATCTCGCGGAGTTCGCCGTCGGCCTGAATCCGATGGCGCGGGCCTATGCGACCAATCTCGAAGATCTCGGCAAGCTCGGCTTCGGCCATCACGGTATTGGCAGCAATTACGCGATCGGCGGCAACGTGAAGGCGCCTTGCCATATTGACGTGATCTATACCGACGCCACCTTGGAACTCGACGGCAGGAAAGTTCTGGAGCGGGGCGTGTTTAGTGGGTGAGAGGTTCCAATCGAACCCGCCGCTGGAGCCGCGGCGCGTCGCGAAATGCGTTCCCCCTGGTCCGACGGACGTAGCCTGACAGGAACTGTGGTCGGTTTAAGGTTCGCCGGCTCTGCCAATGGCAGTCGCCGATCGCCATGACGATCGCTTTTGTGGACCGGTTTGACAGCGTTCTCGCGCGCGCTCAGTCCGGCCGCCGTCTTCTGTCGAACAGATGGGGAAGGGTAGCGAAGAAGGTCATTACCAGGTCCTGAGGCCGTCGTCCCTCGACCAGATAGCGCAAACCCAGCACGGCACCGAGACCGATCGAGAGCACCGTCACCGGCGCGCTCATGGCCAGGACCGAAAACGCGGAAAGGCCCTGTCCGACGGAGCAGCCGAGCGCGATCACGCCGCCAATCCCCATCAGGGCCGCGCCGAAGATCTGCCGTCTGAGTTCGCCCGGATCGTCACAGGCCTCCCAGCGGAACTGGTGGCGGAACCTGGCACCGAGCCAGGCGCCCGAAACGACGCCAAGAACGGATCCGACAGAGAAACCGCCAAGATCGCCGACCGCGCCCATCATCTGCAGCAGCATTTCGCCGAGGGGCATTGTGAAGCTGTGGGACTCGACCGGAATCGGGTCGAAGCCTGTCTGCGCCACATAGGTCGTTCCGAGCCACGCCGCGGCACAGGAAAGGCCTATCAGAACGGACCAGGTCACGGCGGAGCGATTCCGGATGAAATGCGGGTCGGTGAGTGCCGGCGCGATCAGGAGGACGGCGGCGGCGAGCGAGATATAAAGTGCAGGCACTCCTGTCAGATTCTCGAGCTTCGCTGCAATGGAGCTGTCTGCCAACTGGGTAATGTGGTCGCGCGGGAACAGGGTCGTCCGGAGTTCGGCGAGCGGACCGACAGCCGCCATGTAGGCGGCAATGCCGATCGTGAGGACAATCAGGACCGAACGGATGTCGCCGCCTCCGACACGGGCCAATGCACCGAAACCGCAGTTCCCGGCAAGTGCCATGCCGATACCGAACATCAGCCCGCCGCAGACGGACGCGGAGAGGCTGAATTCGAACCGCAGGTAGACCGTTCCCTCTACCGCAGCAAGTCCGTGGGCCGACAATAGCGCCGTGACCGCGACAGCGGTTCCGATTGCCATCGGCCACATCATGATCCGGTCGCGGTTGCCGCCATAGAGCGCATCCTCGATCGCGCCGAGCGTGCAGAAGCGCGGAATGCGGGAGGCAAGACCCAGCACGAGGCCGCTGGCGAAGCCAACAAGAGTCACCGCTAGCGTTTCAGTCATGCCGAACATAGCCGGAGTGTGAAGCAGGTCCGGGGGCGTGTCGACCCGGGCTTTTGTCGGCCGGTCCGTTTCTCACGGCCTCAAGTTGTCCGGGCGTCGTCCTTGCAGAACAGCTCGTAGAGCAACTCGAGGATCCGCACCGCGCGGTCGTCCTTCAAGCTGTAATAGATCGCCTTGCCCTCGCGCCGGTGGTGGACCAGACCTTCGAGCCGAAGCCGCGCAAGCTGCTGCGACACGGCGGCCTGGCGCGAAGAAAGCAGTTCCTCCAGTTCGGTGACCGACTTCTCGCCCGTCGCCAGTTGGCAGAGGATCAGGAGACGCCCCTCATGCGCCAGCGCCTTCATGAATTCCGTCGCACGGGTCGCGTTCTCGACCATCGTGTCGAACTCCGCGTCTGTGACGGTTTCGTCAAGAACGGGCAGGGGCATTTCCAACTCCAGACAAGGGCTTGCTAGAAATCTAGGAAGTCCTGAATTTTATCAATAGCTTTTTGTGCGCAATCGTGATCCAGATCGGCGCCCGGCGCGCCGGAGATTCCGATCCCGCCGATGATATTGCCCGCGGCCAGCACCGGGATGCCGCCGCCGAGCACAAGGGCGTTTGTGATGTCGGGCAGGCCGGCCATCACCGGGCTTTCCGCCACCAGTGTCCCGAGTTCGAGGGTCGCGGTCCGGAAGCTGACCGCCGTCCAGGCCTTGCGCGTCGCGGTATCGACCGTGTGGGCGCCGGCGAAGCGGTCCCTCAGAACCACCTGGGGCAGGCCGGAACGGTCGACCACGGTGACGGCGACCTGGTAACCGGCGGCACGGCAGATCTCGAGCGCGGACTTCGCGAGATCGAGTGCGACTTCCGGCTTCATCGAATCTGTGCCGAAGAGTGCGTCGGCATTCTGCGCCTTCGCCGTCCCGGGGGAGCCGAATGCCAAGAATCCGCCAAGCGCCGCGGCGGCGATCAGATTGAGTTTCATGAGCCGTTTCCTTCCTTTGTGTCCGGCCCGCGCGGGGTCCGGTTGAGCAATTGGGCGAGCAGGGGCCAGAAGAAATTCTCGCCCGGATAGCCTTCGATGCGGCCCGCCTCCCGGCCGTCGACCAGCAGGATGAAGGTGGGTGTGAAGTGGATCTGTCCGCGGATGGTCACGTCGTCGGGCCAGGCGGCGAAAAGGTCCTGACGGCGCAAAGGTGCGCGTTTGCCCTCGTCGGTCTTGTGATAGACCTCGCCGATCTCACGGTTCCAGGCGTCGCACCACTCGCACCCCTCCTGCTCGACCATCAGGAGTTGTGTTTCCGCCCGCACGCTGCCCGGCCAGCAGGTCGCGGCCAGCAAGCACGAGAAGACGATTGCCTTCAGCAATTTTCCGGCGAACATTCTCTTGCTTTGTATCGGCTGGGCATAGAACATAACAACAAATTCTAATGTGAGAATATGAGGGCCGCAAGGCCGCATGGGGAAACGTTCCTTGAAGTATACCGACATGAGCGCGAAATGGGATTCGATATAGGGGTTGGCGGCGCCTTCGCCGCCGGATTGGCTTCCTTTCTGACGCCCTGCATTCTTCCGATCGTCCCGTTCTACCTCTGCTACATGGCTGGGGTGTCCATGAACGAGATTTCCGACGCGGAAAGCGACGGCGCGGGGCGGCGCAAGGTCGTGCTCTCGGCGGTGCTGTTCTCGGCCGGCGTGATCACCGTCTTTGTTGGACTCGGGGCGAGCGCTTCGGCCTTCGGCCAGCAACTGCGCGAGTATTTCGATATCCTGCGCTTTGTCGCCGCGGTCGTGATCGGACTGATGGGATTGCATTTCCTCGGTCTTCTCAAGATCCCGCTACTCTATCGCCAGGCCCGCATGGACGTCGCGGCTCCGGTCGGGGTTATCGGCCCCTATCTTGTTGGGCTTGCCTTCGCATTCGGCTGGACGCCCTGCGTCGGTCCGGTCTTGGCGATGATCCTTTTCAGCGCCAGTGCGGCCGAAACCGTTGGCGACGGTGTGATTCTGCTGCTGGGCTACGGGCTCGGAATGACCCTGCCGTTTATTGTTGCCGCGGCGTTCTTCGGGCCGTTCATGACCTGGATGAAGTCGGTCCGGCGTTACCTCGGGGCGGTGGAGAAGGGGATCGGCGCGACGCTCCTGGTATTTGCGGTCCTGATCGGGACCAATACCGTCGGCGTTATCGCGCAATGGATGCTCGACACGTTCCCGGCCTTCGCGACCATCGGATAAGGAGCTGAAATCATGAGGCATCTGGTCTTTGGATTGTTCGTCGTACTCCTGCTTGGACAGACCGCGCTGGCGGAAGTCGGCGAGGACGGTCTGCACAAGAAGGAGTGGTTCGCGGTCACCTTCAAGGACGTCGCGGAGGATATCCGGGACGCGGAGAGTCAGGGCAAGCGGCTGGCGATGATTTTCGAGCAGCGCGGTTGCATCTACTGCCGGCAGCTGCACGAAGGCCCGCTTTCCAACCCGGACATCGCAGACTTCATAAAGTCGAATTACGTCGTCGTGCAGTACAACCTGTTCGGGGATGAAGAAGTCACCGACCTCGACGGCACCGCGCTGCCGGAGAAGGAAATGGCCAAGCGATGGGGAGTGGTTTTCACGCCGACCATCCTGTTCATGCCGGAACAGGTTCCCGAGGGGGACAATGCCGGCCGGGCGGCGGTGGCGGTCATGCCGGGCGCGTTCGGCAACGGAACCACGCTCGATATGTTCACCTGGGTGAGCGAAAAGGGGTACGAGAGCGACGAGCATTTCCAGAAATATCATGCGCGTCGTATCCAGGAACGGCAGAAGATACAGTGATAAGTGACCGGATACGGCCGGCGCGGGTCATATGATTGTATCGCAACAACAAATTCATATCTTTGAATTTGTTGTTGCGTTTGCGTCGGTTTTCCGGTCTTCTGAATCCAACGGTCAGCATCAGAGCTGTACCGGCAAAAGAAAGTGGGAGGAGATTCGGTGATGAGAATTGTTGTCACCACCGCGCTGGCGTTGCTGATCGGCATCTCGGGCGCCTATGCGGGAACCGTCACGCCCGGCGAGGTCAAGATCGTCGACGGGGTCATTTCGCAGCCCCTGACCGACAAGCCCGGCGACCCGGAAAAGGGCCGCCAGTGGTTCATGGGGCGCAAGCTCGGCAATTGCCTTGCCTGCCACGTCAATTCCGATCTCGCGGACCAGCCCTATCATGGCGAGGTCGGACCGCCGCTCGACGGTGTCGCAGGCCGCTGGTCGCCGGAGGAGCTTCGCGCAATCGTCGTGAACTCCAAGGAAGCTCTGTCGCCGGAAACCATCATGCCGTCATTCTATCGCGATAGCGGGTTCCATCGCGTTGCCAAGAAATTCCAGGGCAAGACGATCCTGACCGCCCAGCAGGTCGAGGATGTCGTCGCCTACCTGATGACGCTTAAAGACGAATAGGAACGGGCGGAGATGGAAATACGCCCGACCGAAGCACTTTCGAAACGGAGGATTAATCCATGCAGATGACAAGGCGTGATTTGTTCGCGCTGGCAGCCGGTCTGGCCGCCGTCGGCCTGATCCGTATGCCGGCCCACGCGACCGAAGAGGCGACGATGGCGGCGGTCAAGGAGTTCGCCGGTGGCATGCCGGAGAGCGGCGGTGTCGAGATCGGCGCACCGGAGATTGCCGAGAACGGAAATACGGTTCCGATCGAAGTCGCGGCCGACGGGGCGACCGAGATCATGATTCTGGCGGCGGGCAACCCGAACCCGGGCGTCGGAACCTTTCATTTCACCGAGATGAGCGCCGAGAGCCGCGCCTCTACGCGGATCCGTCTTGCGGGCACGCAGGAAATCGTGGCGGTCGCGAAAATGGCCGACGGCTCGACCAAAATGGCCCGGCGCGAAGTGAAGGTGACGATCGGCGGCTGCGGCGGCTGAGGCTCTGAGGAGATCAAGACAATGGCTAAAATCAAACCCCGCGTGAAAGTGCCGAAAAAGGCAAAGGCCGGAGAGGCGGTCACGATCAAAACCCTGATCAGCCATCCGATGGAATCCGGCCAGCGCAAGGACCGCAAGACAGGCGAACTGATTCCGCGAAAGATCATCAACAAGTTCGTTGCGAAATATAACGGTACGGACGTGTTCTGGATGGATCTGGAGCCCGCAATTGCTGCGAACCCGTATGTCGAGTTCTCGGTGAAACTCTCGGAATCCGGAACCATGCGGTTCGAATGGACCGATGACGACGGCTCCGTCTACGACATCGAGAAAAAAATCACCGTCGCTTGAACGAACGGGATTAGTGGGAGGAACGACATGCGAAAATTCGTGGCACTGGGGGTCATCGGCCTCTTCGCCGCCGCCGCGATGCCGGTGGCGGCCGACGAGAATGCCGAGCTCGAGATCGACGGCCAGAAGCTCGTCACCAAGCTCGACGCTCCGGCGGATTCGCCGTTTTCGGAAATCCTGTCGGGCTGGCGGTTCCGCAACGACGAGACCCAGGCCCTTCAGGCTGATGATTTCGAGAATCCGGCCATGATCTTTGCCGAATATGGCGAGGAACTGTGGAACACGGCGGATGGCGAGGCAGGCAAGTCCTGCGCCGACTGCCACGGCGATGCGGCCGAGAGCATGAAAGGGGTGCGGGCCGCGATGCCGAAATGGCACGAGGGCAAGAAGACGCTCTTCACGCTCGAGGATCACATCAACTTGTCCCGCGAGGAACACCAGAAGGCCAAGCCGTGGAAATGGGAAAGCCAGGAGATGCTGGCCATGACCGCCTATATCGGTCTGCAATCCCGCGGCATGCCGGTCAATGTGAAGACCGACGGCCCGGCCAAGGAATGGTGGGAGAAGGGCAAGGAGCTCTACTACACCCGGGTCGGCCAGCTCGACATGGCCTGCGCGCATTGCCACGAGAACAACTATGGCAACATGATCCGGGCCGACCATCTGAGCCAGGGCCAGATCAACGGCTTCCCGGTCTATCGCCTGAAATGGCAGGGCATGGGCTCGATCCATCGCCGATTCAGCGGCTGCATGAAGAATATTCGCGGTACCCCGTACAAGCGCGGCTCGGACGAGTTCACCGCTCTCGAACTGTACCTTGCTTCCCGGGGCCAGGGCCTCTCCGTCGAGACACCCTCGCTGCGCAACTGACCCGCTGCCGTGCCCGGACCTATTGCGGTTCCGGGCACGGTCAGTGCCTGATCTATTCGTTACTCCGGTTCGCCGAGGCAGGAAAATGCAGCGGACGGGAGAGTTGTGTCCCGCGCATGGGACGGTTTGAAGGAGCCAGATGCCATGTTGTCGCGCCGCGATTTCCTCCAGACATCGTTCGCCGCGTCCGCCATTGTCGGTGCCAGCGGTTTCGGAAACTGGGCGCGCCTGGCCGCGCAGCAGCGGTTGACGCAGGATCAGCTGCTCGATTTCGAGGCCACCGGCAACGTCACGCTTGTGCATCTGACCGACTGTCACGCGCATCTGAAACCGGTCTGGTTCCGCGAGCCGTCAATCAATCTCGGCGTCGGCGACGCCAAGGGCAAGCCGCCTCATATTTCCGGCGAAAAATTTCTTGATACCTATGGGCTCACCTCCGGATCGCCCGAGGCCTACGCGCTGACTTCCGAGGATTTCGTCGCCCTTGCCCGGGAGTATGGCCGGGTCGGCGGGTTCGACCGGATCTCGACCGTCCTGAAGTCGATCCGGGCCGACCGCCCTGATGCGCTTTTCCTCGACGGCGGCGACACCTGGCATGGCTCCTACACGGCGCTCAAGACCGGCGGGCAGGACATGGTCAATGTCATGAATGCCCTGAAGCCTGACGCGATGACATCGCACTGGGAGTTCACCTACGGTATCGACCGCGTGACGGAGATCGTCGACGAACTGCCCTTCCCCTTCCTCGGCGCCAACATCTTCGACAATGAATGGGACGAGCCCGCCTATGACTCCCATGCCATGTTCGAGCGCGGCGGGGTCAAGGTCGCCGTGATCGGCCAGGCCTTTCCCTACCTCCCGATCGCGAATCCGCGCTGGATGTTCCCGAATCTCTCCTTCGGAATTCGCGAGCAGCGCATGCGCGAGGTGGTCGAGGAGGTCCGGGCGGACGGCGCCGAACTCGTCGTGTTGCTGTCCCACAACGGTTTCGACGTGGACCGCAAGATGGCCTCCCAGGTCGAGGGGATCGACGTCATTCTCTCCGGTCACACGCATGATGCCCTGCCGGAGCCGGTGCAGGTCGGCAACACTCTGGTCATTGCTTCGGGCTCGCACGGGAAGTTCGTCTCCCGCATCGACCTCGATGTCCGCGACGGCGGGGTGAAGGGCTACAATTACCGCCTGATCCCGATCTTCTCAGATGTGATCGAGCCGGATCCGGAAATGACCGCCCTGGTCGATGCAGAGCGGGCGCCGTTCAAGGCCGAACTCGAAGAGGTGATCGGCACGACCCAGTCGCTGCTCTATCGCCGCGGCAACTTCAACGGCACCTGGGACGACCTCATCTGTCAGGCCCTGCTGGAGGAACGCGAGGCCGACATCGCGCTCTCGCCGGGCTTCCGCTG
Source organism: Nisaea sp. (assembly GCF_965216895.1). Lineage (GTDB taxonomy): Bacteria > Pseudomonadota > Alphaproteobacteria > Thalassobaculales > Thalassobaculaceae > Nisaea. The sequence continues at coordinate 2,393,355 of NZ_OZ244205.1, read as the reverse complement.
GGGCGCGAGCCTGCTCCCGGGCGACCCGATCACGCGCGAGGACATCTATTCCGCCACCTCGATGTCCTATCCGAACGCCTATCGCAGCGAAATGACCGGCGAGCTCATCCACACCATTCTCGAGGATGTCGCCGACAACCTGTTCAACCCCGATCCCTATTACCAGCAGGGCGGCGACATGGTCCGGGTCGGGGGCATGGGCTACACGATCGACATTTCGCAGCCGATCGGCAGCCGCATCACCGACATGACCCTCCTGAAGACCGGCGAGCCGATCGATCCGTCCAAGACCTATATCGTCTCGGGCTGGGCGTCGGTCAACGAGGGCACGGAGGGACCGCCGATCTACGACCTTGTCGAGCAGTATATAGGCCGCAAGGGCTCGATCGAGATCACCCCGAACACCGCCGTCAAGACGATCGCCGGATAGGCCGGAGACTGGAACGATGACAGAGAAGACACCTACCTCACGCAGAAACTTCCTCAAGGGCAGCCTCGCCGCCGGCGGGGCGCTCGCCGCGACACCGGCGCTGGCTGCGGGCGATCCTGCGATCCTGGAAGTCCAGCCCTGGGCCAACCAGCTCGGTGAGGGCGTCGATGCCGCCCCGTACGGCATGCCGTCGAAATACGAGGCCCATGTCCGCCGCAGGGATGTGCCCTGGCTGACCGCGGATCCTGTCAGTTCGGTGAACTTCACGCCGCTGCACGAGCTCGACGGCGTGATCACCCCGAACGGTCTTTGCTTCGAACGCCATCATGGCGGCGTCGCCGAGGTCGATCCGGCGAAGTACCGCTTGATGATCAACGGCCTGGTCGAGAAGGAACTGGTCTTCACCCTGCAGGACCTGAAGCGGTTTCCGCGCCAGAACCGGGCCTATTTCCTCGAATGCGCCGCCAACAGCGGGATGGAATGGCGGGGCGCGCAGCTCAATGGCTGCCAGTTCACCCACGGCATGATCCACAACGTGATCTATACCGGTGTTTCGCTCCGGACCATTCTCGAGCAGGCCGGGGTCAAGACCAGCGGCAAGTGGATCCTTCCCGAAGGCGCGGATGCGGCGGCGATGACCCGCTCGATCCCGATCGAGAAGGCGCTGGACGATTGCCTCGTCGCCTTCGCGATGAACGGCGAGGCGCTGCGTCCGGAGCAGGGTTACCCGGTGCGCCTCGTCGTGCCCGGCTGGGAAGGCAACATGTGGGTCAAGTGGCTGCGCCGGATCGAGGTCGGCGACATGCCCTGGCATCACCGCGAGGAGACCTCGAAATACACCGATCTCTTCGCCAACGGGAAGGCGCGGCGCTTCACCTGGGAGATGGACGCCAAGTCCGTCATTACCAGTCCGAGCCCGCAGGTCCCGATCACCCACGGCAAGGGCCATACCATCATCACGGGCGTCGCCTGGTCCGGCCGCGGCACGGTGAAGGAAGTGCACGTGACGACCGACGGCGGCCGCAACTGGCAACAGGCGCGGATCGACGGGCCGTCCTGGGACAAGTCCATGCATCGCTTCTATTACGAGTTCGACTGGGACGGCAGTCCGCTGCTGCTGCAGTCGCGCGCGGTGGACAGCACCGGTTATGTGCAGCCGACCAAGAACGAGTTGCGGGCGGTCCGTGGCGAGAACTCGATCTACCACAATAACGGTATCCAGACCTGGGCGGTGAATGCCAACGGGGAGGCGGAAAATGTCGAGATTTCCTGATCTTGCGGTCTTCGCCCTGATCTTCGGCATGGCCGCCGGGAGCGCCGTCGCCGAATCCTACGGCCTCGGCCGCGAAGCGACCCCGGAAGAGGTCGCGGCCTGGGATATCGATATCCGTCCGGACGGGTTGGGGCTGCCGGACGGCGGCGGCTCGGTCGCCGACGGCGAGGAGATCTATGTCGAGCGCTGCGCCGTCTGCCACGGCGATTTCGGCGAGGCCGTCGGCCGCTGGCCGGTCCTTGCCGGCGGCTATGAAACGCTGACCAGCGCCCGCCCGGTCAAGACCATCGGCTCCTACTGGCCCTATCTCTCCACGGTCTGGGATTATGTGCATCGCGCGATGCCGTTCGGCGACGCGCAATCGCTCAGTGCCGACGAGACCTATGCGCTGACCGCCTATCTCCTCTATCTCAATGACATCGTCGACGACGAGTTCGAACTGACGAGGGAGAACTTCACCGAGGTGGTGATGCCGAATGCGGACGGGTTCTATGCCGATGACAGGACTGAAACCCCGGTCTGGAAGAACCGCACGCCCTGCATGAAAGATTGCAAGGCGGAGGTGAAGATCACCGCGCGGGCTGCCGTTATCGACGTGACGCCGGACGATCCGACCGCCCGCCATCCAACCGGGGAGGGATCCGAAGAGAAAGCCGAGGCTGCGGAGCAGCCCGAGGCCGAGGTGGCGTCTGCCCCCACCCCCGCCGTGGACCCGGCTCTGGTCGAGGCAGGCAAGAAGGTGTTCCGGAAATGCAAGGCCTGCCATGCCGTCGGCGATGGCGCGAAGCACAAGATCGGGCCGCACCTGAACGATATCTTCGGGCGCACCGCCGGCACCGTTGACGGGTTCGGCAAATACTCGAAGGATATGGTGAAGGCTGGCGAAGAGGGGCTCGTCTGGGACGAGGAGACGCTCGCGGCGTTCCTTGCCAAGCCCAGGTCCGTGATCAAGCGGACGAAGATGGCCTTCGCAGGCTTGAAGAAAGATGCTGAGCTGGATGCGGTGATCGCTTATCTGAAGGCCATGCCTGAATAGCGCGCGGAGATGAGATGAACGCGGAGACGGTGCGCATTGTCCGGGCCTTCGGCCTCGCGATCCTGCTGGCCGTCTCCCTGTCGCCCGGCACGGCCGGGGCCGTCGAACTCGGGGATCCGAAGGCCGGTGAGCAACTCTTCAAGGTCTGCAAATCCTGTCACCGTATGGGCGAGGGGGCCCGCAACGGTGTCGGCCCGCATCTGAACGGGATCTTCGGCCGCGCCGCCGGGGCAATCGACGATTTCAACTACTCAGAAGGGATGATCCGCGCCGGTTCGGACGGTCTCGTCTGGGATGCGGAAAGCCTCGATCTCTACATTGAAAACCCCAAGACCTTTGTCTCCAAGACCCGGATGAATTTTGCCGGTATGCCCGATCCCGTGGAGCGGTCACATCTGCTCGCATATCTCCGCGCCTTTTCCGACAGGCCGAGCGACATTCCCGAAGCAGCGCCGACCTCGACACCGACCGACCACGCGCTCGATCCGACGATCCTCGCGATCGTCGGCGATCCGGATTATGGTGAATACCTGTCCGGCGAATGTCTGACCTGCCATCAGAAGAGCGGCGCGAGCGAGGGCATTCCCTCGATCACCGGATGGCCGAAGGAGGATTTCGTGGTGGCCATGCATGCCTACAAGAGAGAGATCCGCCCGCACCCGGTGATGCGCATGATCGCGGGGCGCCTGTCAGATGAAGAAATCGCCGGATTGGCGGCGTATTTCGAAGGTCTCGACTGAACGGGGCCCAAAACGGGAGGAACTGCCATGTCTATGAGTAGAAGGTCGATCCTGAAAGGTGCGGCAGCGGGTGCCGCGCTGACCGCGGCGCCGATGATCATGGGTGCCAGTCACGGCAAGCCGAAGGTTGTCGTCGTCGGAGGCGGCGCCGGCGGCGCCACGGTGGCCCGGTATCTCGCCAAGGACAGCAAGGGCGCGCTCGACGTCACCCTCGTGGAACCGACGCGCACCTACTACACCTGTTTCTTCTCCAATCTCTATCTCGGCGGTTTCCGCTCGCTGGATTCGATTGCCCACAGCTACGGTAAGCTTGCCAGCGAGTATGGCGTCAACGTCGTGCACGACTGGGCTGTGGGCGTCGACCGGGACAAGAAGACGGTCGCACTCGCCGGAGGAGGTTCGGTGCCATACGACCGGCTCGTGCTGTCGCCCGGCATCGATTTCGTGGACGGTTCGGTTCCCGGTTGGGACATCTCGGCCCAGAATCACATGCCGCACGCCTACAAGGCGGGCTCGCAGACCGAGCTTCTGAAGGCCCAGGTCGAGTCCATGCGCGAAGGCGGTGTCTTTGCCATGGTGGCCCCGCCGAATCCCTATCGTTGTCCGCCGGGTCCCTATGAGCGGGTCTCGATGGTGGCCCATGTCCTGAAGGCGAAGAATCCGAAGGCGAAGATCCTGATCTTCGACCCGAAGAAGAAATTCTCCAAGCAGGGTCTGTTTCAGGAAGGCTGGGAAGCGCGCTATCCGGGCATGATCGACTGGCTCGACGCCGAATTCACAGGGCCGCTGGAGGAAGTGCGCCCCGACAGCATGGAGATCGTGGTCGGCGGCGAGGTGACGAAGGCCGATGTCGCGAATGTTATCCCGGCTCAGAAAGCCGGCCGCATCGCCGAAATGGCCGGCGTGACAAACGACAAGGGATGGGCGCCGGTGGTCCCGGCAACGATGCAGAGCCGGATGGACGAGAACATCCATGTCCTCGGCGACGCCTCGCAGCAGGGCGACATGCCGAAATCCGGATTCTCCGCCAACAGCCAGGCAAAGGTTGCGGCAAATGCGATCCGCGGTGCGCTTACCGGCTCCAAGGTGTTCCCGGCCAAGTTCTCCAATACTTGCTGGTCGCTCATAGATACCGATAACGGGGTCAAGGTCGGCGCCGCCTACGAGGCCACGCCGGAAAAGATCGCCAAGACCTCCGGGTTCATCAGCCAGACCGGCGAGGACGCCGCACTGCGCAAGCAGACCTTCGAGGAAAGCCTCGGCTGGTATGCCGGCATCACGACCGACATGTTCGGTTGATCCGGGTCAAAGCCGCAGCCCGCGGAGACGATACCGCGGGCTGCGGCTGCCCGCCTTGCCGGGAAAAGACGCCCGGTTGATTTGACGAAAGAGTCCGAACAGAAAATGGTTGTCGCCGATCTTGAGATACCGCGCCGCATGGTAGGTGCGACCGGTGGGTCGGCTCGGCAGCGGCGAGAGGAGACAAAGTATGCCGGTCCTGTTTCGTATACTCGCCGTGATCTGTCTTCTGACGATGTCGGCCGCCGTGCCCTGGAGCGCGCGCGCCGACGACGGGTTCCACAGGCTGGTCCTGCAGATCAGCGACAGCGATCCGCACAAGATGGTGTCGGTTCTGAATGTCGCCGCCAATGTATCGCGGCACTATTCGGGGATCGGCGAGGAGGTCGAAGTCCGCATCGTCGCCTTCGAGGCGGGGCTGCACATGCTGCGGACAGATACCGCGCCGGAGGATGTGGCGAAACGAGTGCGGGGGTTCGGCATGAGCATGCCGAACGTCACCTTTGTTGCCTGCGGCAATACCATCGACACAATGGAGCGGCTGGAAGGCAAGAAGATCCCGGTCATCGAGGACGCGGAAACCGTTCAGACGGGTGTCGTGGCGCTGATCGAAGCGAACGAGGCCGGATGGACCATCGTACGGCCGTAACCCCGGCTGGCCGCTGAGAGGCCGCCGTGGAGTTCCTCGAATCCCTTCTTGCGACCGATGTCGTCTCGGATCCGGCCAAGGCCGCGCTCTGCGGATTGGTCGTCGGCCTCGTCTTCGGCGTCTGCGCCCAGGCGAGCCGATTCTGCCTGCGCAGCGCCTCCATCGAGTTCTGGCGCGGCGCGCCCGGTCCGAGCTTCGCCGTCTGGCTGCTGGTCTTCGGCTCGGCGCTGCTATTCGTCCAGGTCCTGCTCTGGACGGATAATCTGCCGCCGTCGGAGGTCCGGCAGCTGGCCACGGCCGGGACCCTTTCGGGAGCGATCATCGGCGGGGCGATGTTCGGCGCCGGGATGATTCTCGCCCGCGGCTGCGCCAGCCGGCTGCTCGTGCTCTCGGCAACGGGCAACCTCCGGGCACTGATGACCGGACTGCTCGTTACCGTCATCGCCCAGGCCGCACTTACCGGGCTGCTCTCGCCTCTGCGCCTCGACCTCTCCGCGCTCTGGACCGTCGGCGCCGACGCCCGCAACCTCAATTTCCATCTGCCCGAGGCAGCCGGTATCGCGGCTGGAGCGGTGCTTCTGGCCGGCGCACTCTATCTTGCCTTCCGCTCCGGTTTGCATTGGTCGCGGTCGCTGATCGCCATCGCTCTCGGCGGCTCGGTTGCGCTTGGCTGGCTGCTGACCTCCGCGCTCGCAAGGGTCTCCTTCGAGCCGGTCTCGGTGCTCAGTGTCACCTTCACGGGGCCGTCCGCCGATACCCTTATGGCGCTGATCACGCAGCCGGCCCTGCCGCTTGAATTCAGTCTCGGGCTGGTGCCCGGCGTCGCTTGCGGCGCGTGTGCGTCCGCCTTGTCCCGCGGCGAGTTCAGGGTCGAGGTGTTCGACCAGTCGACCGGCATGGTGCGTTATGTCGTCGGGGCGGTGCTCATGGGCTTCGGAGGCATGCTGGCGGGCGGCTGTGCGGTCGGGGCGGGCGTGACCGGCGGGTCGGTCCTGTCGCTGACCGCCTGGCTGGCGCTCCTTGCCATGTGGCTGGGCTCCGGCGCGTGCCAGTGGCTGATGGAGCGCCGGATCCCGGCTTTCGGAAACGGTCAGGTAACCTCATGACTCTTGCAATGCGTTAACGGTCAGGTAACCTCATGACTCTTGCAATGCGTTTCTTTCTCGCGGCGGTGCTGTTCCTCGGTTCCGCCGGCGGTCTCGTCGTAGAGATCGTCGCCGGGCGCCTGATCGCGCCCTATGTCGGCATGTCTCTCTATACCTGGACCGCGATCATCGCCGTGGTGCTCGCCGGTCTCTCCGTCGGCCACTGGATCGGCGGGCGCATGGCGGGACCGGAAACCGACCGCGTCAGCGGCATGCGCCGCCTCGCGATCGCTCTGGCCCTCGCCGGCGTCTCGAGCCTGCTCGCGCTCGTGCTGCTGAACGATCTTGCCGTCGGACTGCTCGCCTCGGGGCTCGGTCAGGTCACGATCGTGGTACTGCTCGCGACGGCGCTCTTCCTGCTGCCGAGCCTCTTTGTCGGCATGGTGGCCCCCATCGTCACCAAGCTTGCCGTCGACGAGGCGCCCGAGCGGACCGGCGCTGTGCTGGGACAGATGTACGCCATCGGAACGGTCGGCAGCATCGCGGGCACGCTCTCGGCGGGCTATTTCTTCATTTCCTGGGTCGGCTCCGCCGGCACCCTGATCGCGGTCACGCTGCTCTATGCACTGCTGGCGCTCGCCTGCGCCCTGCTCGCGGGGCGCAAGACGGTTCTTGTTGCCTGTATCGCGCTCGCCGGGGTCTCCGTTCCGCTTCTCGGAACAGGCTTCGCGCGCGGTGCCTTCACCTCCCGCTGCACGGTGGAAAGCGATTACTTCTGCATCGTGATCGACGATTTCGCACCCTATAGCGGCCGCGCGAGCAAGCTCATGGTGCTGGACAATCTGGTGCACAGCATCAACGACCGGGACGACCCGAGCCTGCTCTACAGCCCCTATATCCATTTCGTCGACGAATATGCCCGCCGGCGCTTTCCACTGGATGTCGCGGGCACGGAACTCTCCGCCTTCTTCATCGGCGGTGGCGGGTATTCCCTGCCGCGCGCCTGGGCCGCGACGGTGCCGGGCGCGCGGCTCCTGGTGGCGGAGATCGACCCTGCGGTGACCGCGGCGGCCGGCGCGGAACTCTGGCTCGATGCGTCGGCACCGGGGCTCGAGATCCACCACCGCGACGCCCGCGCCCTGCTGCAGTCCTTGCCGCGTGAACCGCAGTTCGACGTGATCTTCGGCGATGCCTTTCACGACATTTCGGTACCGACCCACCTGGTCAGCCGCGAGTTCCACGGCGAAATCGCGGCCCGGCTCAGGGCGGACGGGTTCTATGTCGTGAATGTGGTGGACGGCGCACGCAACCCGCGTTTCCTAGCCGCGCTGGTGCACACGCTGGCGCAGGATTTCGACGATGTCTCGATCTGGAGGGAAGCCGGCGAAACCGGGGGGATCGACCCCGAAGGCCGCGTGACCTACGAGGTGGTCGCATCCTCCTCCGGTGCACCGGTGGCGGCGATCCATTCGGCCTTCGGGATCCGCCGCATCTGGCAGCGGATCCTGATCGCGGATCTGATGGATGCCGATTCCGGAACCCCGGTGGTCCTGACCGACGATTTCGCGCCGGTCGACCGTCTGCTTTCCGGGGTCCTGTTCTCGGCCGTTACTACTGAATGAGCTGCGTCAGATTGTTCGAGGTGCCTCTCTGACCTTCGAGCGCGGAGTCGACGGGAAGCTTCGGGTCCGCCGACCATTCGACCATGGAGCCGTCATACATCTTCGCGTCATTGTTCCCGAGAATCTCCCGGGAGACGAACCAGCCGAGGCTTGCCCAGTGCCCGGTATTGCAGAAGCTGATCTGCGTCCCCCCGGTCGGGATCCCCGCCATCGCATAAAGCTTGGCGATCGTCTCGCGGTCGCGGAACTCCCCGCCGTTCCGGGTCAACCAGGCCTCCGGCAGGTTCCGGGCCCCCGGAATGGTGCCGGCGCGCTTCGCCTTGCTGTGCTTGCTGATGCCGAGGAACTGCTCCTGCGGGCGGTTGTCGACGATGACGTCGCCGGCCGCTGCGGCCGCTGCCATATCGGTCTTGTTGACCAGCATGTCCTCGCGCAGTTCCGCGGAGAAGATCGTCGGGTCCAGTTTGACCTCGCCCCGTTCGAGCGGGTTGACCGGCTGCTTCGTCTTCTCGTCGATCTCGGCGGTATATGCCCGCATGCCGCCGTCCAGGATGGAGACCGCATCGTGACCGACGACCTTGAAGGTCCAGTAGATGCGGGTCGCGGTGCCCATATCGAGCGCGCTGCGGCCGGCCGGAACGATGACGACATGGTCCTCGTTCTCGATGCCGAGGTCGCCGATCGTGGTTTCCAGGGTCGCGACGGTGGAGAGCTGGGCGATGGTGCCGTTGCCGTCCTGGGTGCGCCAGCCGTCCTTCAGATAGTTGGTCCAGATTGCGCCTGGAATGTGGGCCTCGACGTAGTCCGCCTTGCTGGCGCCGGCGAGTTCGCCGCGCACGTCTAGGAAGACGATACCGGGCTTGCCGATATGCGCCTTCACCCAATCGACGCTCACCAGCGGCGTTGCGGTTTCGGCGCGCGCGGCGCCGGCGATCACGACCAAAGCGAACAGGGAGGCGATCAGTTTCTTCATCGTCTTGTCCAATCGAAGCCATGGCATGCAGCGCCTTTCGGAAAAAGCACCAGCCGATTGTCGATGAAAATAGAAAGATCGTTCCCGTTTTCCTAGGTCTGGGGCGGAAGAAAGAAGAAATCTGTCAGATTGATGTTTCGGTCCAAACAGCTTGTTCCTGATTCCCGGGATCTCTGACCGGGTTGTGCCGCGCAAGACGTGGTCGATTAGGCCGACCGCGTTGGTCGCCGGACGGTCCGTACCGTCGGGCTGTTGCCGCCGCCGCAGAAAAAGCGTTCGCCGCCGTCAGATTCGAGCCCTGACACCCCGGTCCCCTCCGGCATCTCGAGAAACTCCAAGACTTCGCCCGTCGCGGCGTCGATGCGGCGGATATCGCTCTTGTCTTCCTGCCAAGTCCCGTGCCAGAGCTCGCCATCGACCCAGGTCACGCCGGTGACGAAGCGGTCGGAGGCGATGGTGCGGAGGATCGCGCCGGTTTCCGGATCGATCTGATGGATCCTCGCGCCGCGATGCTCGCCGACCCAGAGCGATCCCTCCGCCCAGGCCATGCCGGAATCGCTGCCCTGCGCGGGCGCGGGGATGGTCGCGAGGATCTTTCCGGTCTCCGGATCTATCTTATGGATCACGGCGTCGGCGATCTGGAAGAGATGCGTGCCGTCGAACGCCGTTCCGGCGTGCGAGGCAACGTCGATCGTCTTGAGAACGGTCCCGCTCTCCGGGTCGACCGCATTCAGCCTTGCGCCGGTGGCGACCCAGATCCGCGCACCGTCGTAACTGACGCCGTTGACCCCCTCCGTGCCCGGAAAGGGGCCGTACTCGCGAATGATTTCCGCTTCTGACCGTTTCATGAGGTGATCCTATCCGCTCCGCGAGAGCACCGGGAGTAACAAGCATGTCGGGAAACCGGGCAGGCTCCGGGCGACCCAGCGGCAGGCCCGCCCGCGTCCGAAGGAGTCGACTTTCTCAGCCGCGGCAAGCTCCTCCAGGGCACGCTGGACCGTCCGGGAACTGACGCCAAGGGCGAGAGCAAGTGCGGAACTCGACCAGGCCTCGCCGTCGGCCAGAAGGGCGAGAAGTGAGCCGTGTTTCTCCGCGACCGGCGGGGCCAGCACGGCCACGCCCCCATGCGCTGCCGATTCAAGGGCAAATCCCCTTTTCGTAGCCGTCAGCTCCACGAGCGGCCGCAGGAGCTTGCGAAGTCGGCCGATCTCGACGCGCAACCGGGCGCGGTGGGAGTCGTCGGCGTGCCGCGCCCCGAACGCGCGTGCAAGCAGTTCCTCGCGCGTCACGTCGCCGGGCCACGCTTCCGCGAGCGCGCGCGCAAGGGCGAAGAGCACGGGCCGGCCGGCGAGCGGAACCGTCTTCGGGCCGCTGCGTACGAGGTTGCGGCAGGCATCGACCAGAAGGGTGTCCGAGGCGATCAGTGCCTCGACATCGCTCAGCCCGATCAGGCGATCTCCGTCCTGCGCGATCAGCCGGGCGGCCGGAGCCGCGAACGCCCTGGCCGCGCGTTCAACCTCGGCGGACAAGGCGGCGATCCCGGCAGTACGCGCGGTTCGCTCCGCCTGTTCGAGCGCCCCCCGGACTTCGCCCGCCCGTATCCGCCGCATGGCGACCCCGGCAGCGACCAGTGCATGGCCGACCCGGGAGGCGGGTGGCAGCCCGGCCCGGTCTATGTCGCGGAGCAGATCGTCCGCTGCATCCAGCCTTCCGGTCAGCAGGTGCCAGCGCGCCAGAAGATAACCCGCATGCGCGGCATTGGTCCTGTCGCCGCCGGCGGCGAGCGTGTCCCGCGCCCTTTCGAGTGTTGCCACGGAGCGGGCGAGATCGCGGGAAACCAGCTCGATTTCGGCTTCCGCCACCTTGCACCGGGCCCCGGCGACGGGTTCGCCGGGACCGAAGGCCTGCGCCGCGCGCCGGAGCAGATCCCTTGCGCGCGGAAAGTCATCAAGTTGGGCCATCGCGATCCCGCGCAAGGCGAGTGCGGGCGCGTCGTCGCGTAGCGCAACCCGCTTCAAGGCACTCAGCGGATCGCCCGCGGCGAGAGCCTGTGAAGCAGCGGTGATCAGCGAGTCCATGGAAATCCCGTCAGACTTGTCACTCCCACCCGGCGCCGCTCCCGTCCTACATCCGGACCGGGTTCGGCAGCGGCCGGACGCGGTTGCCATCGGACGGGGACGGCGGGATGAAAGCATGGAACACGGAGCGAGGAAACATCCTGCGGCGCCTGCGCCGCACCGGATGGCTCCCGCTGGCAGCGTCACCGACCTTCGCGCTGATGGCCCTCGTCGAGTCCAACACCTCGCCGTCCCCCTTCTGCATGGTGGCTCCCGGCGGCATGCCGTTCGGCGGCATGGTCTGGATGTATCTGCTGATGTGCCTCTTCCATCTCTCGCCCTGGCTGAAGCTCGCCGGAGGCCCGCCGCGCAAGAACGGACAATCCCTTATTCCGAAACATGGAGACCGATCATGAACACGCATAGAGTTGTTTCCCGCGAAGACTGGCTTCTGGCCCGCAAGGCGCTTCTCGCGAGAGAGCGGGCGATGACCCGCGAACTCGACGCGCTCCGCGCCGAGCGCCGGAAGATGCCCTGGGTGAAAGTCGAGAAGCCCTATCGCTTCGAGGGACCGGAAGGTGAACTCTCGCTCGGGGATCTGTTCGGCGCGAGAAGTCAGCTCGCGATCTACAATTTCATGCTGAGCCCGGGATCCGACCATATCTGCCCCGGCTGCTCCTTCATCTCCGATCATGTCGACGCGGCGCGACAGCATTTCGAGCAGGCCGACCTTGCCTTTGCGGCGGTCTCGCGGGTGCCGCTCGCGCGGATAGAGGAGGTCAAGACGCGGATGGGCTGGACCTTCCCTTGGGTCTCCTCGGAAGGCAGCGACTTCAATTTCGATTTCGGCGTCTCCTTTACGGAAGAACAACTCGCCTCCGGCCAGGCCATCTACAACTACGGCACGGTGATCGAGCAGGCCCGCGACCTCTTCGGTGCAAGCATCTTCGTGAAGGACGCGGAGGGAACGGTCTTCCATACCTACTCGACCTATCAACGCGGGGCCGAGTTGCTGATCGGGGCCTTCAACTGGCTCGACCTGACCCCGAAGGGACGGAACGAGACCGGCGGCATCATGAGCTGGGTAAAGCTGCACGACGAGTATTGAGCCAGGTTGCCGGACACGCCGTCCGGTCCCATACTTCCAGTCGAGGTACCGGGGTGCGGGCCGGGCGGCGTCTCCGTCAGCCTGTTCGCGTTTCGAGCCCGTTGCCGACGACCTCAGTCTTTGTATAGTGTGCAAAATCACGAATCATAACATTCACAGGGGAAGCGACCATGAAACGCTTGCTACCAATGCTGTGCGCTGCGGTACTGACCACCACCGCCGCCCAGGCTCAGGACTCCGTCAAGATCGGCATGCTCCAGGGCTTCACCGGCCCGACCGAATCGCTCGTCAAGCCGATGGCGCTCGGCGGTGAGATGGCGATCCAGGAAGTCTCCGACAGCGGTGTTTTCCTCGGCGGCAAGAAGGTGGTCTCCGTGCGCGGCGACAGCACCTGCGTCGATGCTGCTGCCGCGACGGCTGCCGCCGACCGCCTGATCACGTCCGAGGGGGTCAACGGCATCGTCGGCGCGACCTGTTCCGGCGCGACCACTGCGGTGCTGAACAACGTCGCGCGCCCGAACGGCATGGTGATGATCTCCCCGTCGGCGACCTCGCCGGCGCTGAGCACGATCGAGGATGACGGCCTGTTTTTCCGCACCGCACCGTCCGACGCCCGCCAGGGCCAGATCATTGGCGAGATCCTTGTCGCCAAGGGCATCAAGACCGCCGCGCTGACCTACACCAACAACGACTACGGCAAGGGCCTCGCGGATTCCATCCAGTCCGCGTTCGAGGGCAAGGGCGGAAAGATCACCGCCGTCGCCGCACATGAAGACGGCAAGGCCGACTATTCCGCCGAAGTCGCGACCCTCGCGGCCGCGGGCGGCGATATCCTCATCGTCGCGGGTTATCTCGATCAGGGCGGCAAGGGCATGATCCAGGCCGCGCTCGATACCGGCGCCTTCGACCGGTTCGTGCTGCCGGACGGCATGGTCGGCGAAGCGCTGACCGACAATTTCGGCGCCGACCTCGACGGCTCGATCGGCACCAACCCCGGTACCGACAGCCCGGGCGCCGCGATGCTGGCCAAGCTGGCCGAAGGCAAGGGCTTCAAGGGTGACGATCCTTACGTCCCGGAAGCCTACGACGCCTCCGCGATCCTGCTGCTGGCCATGCAGGCCGCGAACAGCACCGATCCGGCCAAGTACAAGGGCATGGTCGAGAAGGTCGCCAACGCCCCGGGCGAGAAGATCTTCCCGGGCGAACTCGCGAAAGCCCTCAAGATCCTTGCCGATGGCGGCGACATCGACTATGTCGGCGGCACCGCGCTCGAACTGATCGCGCCGGGCGAGTCCGCGGGCAGCTTCCGCGAGACCACGGTCGAAGGCGGCAAGTGGAAGACCGTTGCGTACCACTGATCGGTTGCGCTGAGACTCTTACGGGGAAACGGTCGGGCGTAAGCCTGACCGTTTTGCCTATATGGGCTAGTTGATGATCAAAGTAGAAAACGTCACCAAGCGCTTTGGTGGCATCCACGCCGTCAACGGCGTGTCGCTGGAAATCCAGCAAGGCTCCATCACCGGGCTGATCGGTCCGAACGGAGCGGGGAAGACAACGCTCTTCAACATCATCGCCGGCGCTTTCCCGCCGACGTCGGGGAAGATCTATCTCGACGGCGAGGACGTGTCCGAGCTCGAACCGCACCAGCTCTTCCACAAGGGACTGTTGCGCACCTTCCAGATCGCGCACGAGTTTTCCTCGCTGACGGTTCTCGAGAACCTGATGGTGGTTCCGGGCGAACAGCCTGGCGAGGACCTGAAGCACGCCTGGTTCAACTTCGCCGCGGTGCGTGAACACGAGGAAAAAGTCCGCGAACGCGCCCGCGAAGTTATTGAATTTCTGGAAATTCCGCATCTCGAGAACGAGCTCGCCGGCAATCTCTCCGGCGGCCAGAAGAAGTTGCTCGAACTCGGCCGCACCATGATGGTGGACGCGAAGATCGTCTTTCTCGACGAGGTCGGCGCCGGGGTGAACCGCACGCTGCTGCAGACCATCGCGCGCTCGATCCAGCGCCTGAACAAGGAGCGCGGCTACACCTTCTGTCTGATCGAGCATGACATGGATTTCATCGCCCGACTGTGCGACCCGGTCATCGTCATGGCCGAGGGCAAGCTGCTGACGCAGGGCAGTGTCGACGAGGTGATGAACAACGAGGAGGTCATCGAGGCCTATCTCGGGACCGGCCGCAAACACAAGCGGGTGTCGGAGCAATGAGTTTTCTTTCCGCGTCCGGCATGACCGGCGGCTATGGCGGGGCCGATATCCTGACCGATTGCGAACTCCGCGTGGAACGCGGCGAGGTCGCCGTGGTGGTCGGCCCGAACGGTGCCGGAAAATCGACGGCGATGAAGGCCGTCTTTGGCATGCTCAACCTGCGCGAGGGCAGCGTCGTCTTCGACGGCGAGGACATCACGCGCATGGCGCCGCAGGAGCGGGTGCGGCACGGCATGGGCTTCGTGCCGCAGAACCGCAACGTTTTCGTCTCCCTCACCGTCGAGGAGAATCTCGAGATGGGGGCGTTCATCCGCGAGGACGACATCACGGAGTCGAAGGAGCAGGTCTTCTCGCTGTTCCCGATCCTGGCCGAGAAGCGGAACCAGCCGGCGGGCGAGCTCTCCGGCGGTCAGCGTCAGCAGGTCGCCGTCGGCCGCGCGTTGATGACACAGCCGAAGCTTCTGATGCTGGACGAGCCCACGGCCGGGGTCTCGCCGATCGTGATGGACGAACTGTTCGACAAGATCGTCGAGGTCGCCCGCACCGGTATCGCCATCCTGATGGTTGAGCAGAATGCGCGCCAGGCACTGGAGATCGCCGATCACGGCTTCGTCCTTGTGCAGGGCACCAACCGCTTCACCGATACCGGCGAAGCCCTTCTGGCGAACGAGGAAGTTCGCCGTTCCTTCCTCGGGGGCTGAGATGGACATCGCCAACGCATTCGCGCTTCTCAGCAACTTCGTTATCGTTCCCGCGATCGCCTACGGCGCGCAGCTCGCGCTCGGTGCGCTCGGGGTCACGATCATTTTCGGCATCCTGCGCTTCGCCAATTTCGCGCATGGCGAGATGATGTCCTTCGGCGCCATGGCGGCGATCCTCGCCACCTGGTCGCTGCAGGCGGCCGGGGTGAGCATCGATCCGCTGCCGACCGCGCTGCTGGCCCTGCCGGTCGGAATCCTCGCCGCCATCGCCATGGCGCTGTTGACCGACCGTTTCGTCTTCCGCTTCTACCGCAGAAAGCGCTCGAACCCGATCGTCTTCGCCATAGTCTCGGTGGGCGTGATGTTCGTCATGGCCGGCCTGATCCGCATCGTCATCGGGCCGGACGACCAGAGCTTCGGCGACGGCGCGCGCTTCCTCTTTACCGTGCGGGATTTCAAGGCGGCAACCGGCCTCGAACAGGGGATCGGGGTCAAGCAGACCCAGTTGATCACCGTCGTGGTCGCGCTCTTGGTCGTCGCCGCGCTCTTCTGGTTCCTGCAGAAGACCCGCTGGGGCAAGGCGATGCGGGCCTATTCCGACGACGAGGATCTGGCGCTGCTCTCGGGCATCAGTCCGGAGAAGATCGTGATGATCGCGTGGGTCATCTCGGCCGCGCTCGCCGCCATTGCCGGCACGCTCTACGGCCTCGACAAGACCTACAAGCCCTTCATCTTCCTGCAGATCCTGCTGCCGATCTTCGCCGCCACCATCCTTGGCGGCATCGGCCAGCCTGTCGGCGCCGTGCTTGGCGGGTTCATCGTCGCCTTTTCGGAAGTGACGGTAACCTACGCCTTCAAGCGGTTTCTCGCCTATCTCGGCCCGGACGGTTGGGTGCCGGAGGGGCTCGTGCAGCTTCTTTCCACCGATTACAAGTTCGCGGTGTCTTTCGTCATCCTGGTTGCGGTGCTGCTTGTGCGGCCGACGGGCATCATTCGAGGTAAGGTCATATGACGAAAAAGGTCCCCCTCTATTACGGCGCGATGGGGCTGATCCTGATCGCGGTCGGACTGTTCCAGAGCTGGGCGGTGGCGTTCGGCATTCTCAATCTCTGCCTGATCTCGGCCATCATGGCGCTCGGCGTGAACATGCAGTGGGGCTATGCGGGCCTGTTCAATGTCGGGATCATGGGCTTCACCGCCCTCGGCGGGCTCGCCGCCGTGCTGGTCTCCATGGCGCCGGTGGGCGAGGCATGGTCCGTCGCCGGCGGCGATCTCGCCCTCTCCCTGCTGAGCCTCGCCGCCACGGTGGCTGCGATCATCTTCGCCCGGCGCAAGGTCGCCCGGGCGCTGCGGCCCTATGTGACGGTGCTGCTGCTGATCGCGGGCTATTTCCTGATCTCGCATTTCTTTCTTCCGGCGACCGACCGGATCGAGGCGATCGATCCGGCGCTTTCCGGCTATCTCGGCGGCCTCGGCCTGCCGATCCTGCTGGCCTGGCCGGTCGGCGGACTTGTCGCGGCCGGCGCCGGCTGGCTGATCGGCAAGATTTCCCTCGGTCTCCGGGCCGATTACCTCGCCATCGCCACCCTCGGGATTTCCGAGATCATCATCGCGGTGATCAAGTATGAGGAATGGCTTTCGCGGGGCGTGAAGAACGTGACGGGTATTCCGCGTCCGGTGCCCTACGAGGTCGATCTCGTCGAGGCGGACTGGTTCCTCTCGCTCACTTCCGCGCTTGGTGTCACCGAGGTTTCCGATGCCGCGGGCATTTTCGTGAAGATCTGTTACGCACTGCTCTTCATCGTCGTGCTTGCAATCATCATGTGGCTCGCCGAGCGGGCGCTGCAGTCGCCCTGGGGCCGCATGATGCGGGCGATCCGGGATAATCGCGACGCGGCCGCCGCGATGGGCAAGGACGTCAAGGCGCGGCACCTGCAGGTCTTCGTACTCGGCTGCGCGGTCTGCGGCGTGGCGGGCGCCATGCTGGCGACTCTCGACGGCCAGCTCACGCCGACCAGTTACATTCCGCTGCGCTACACCTTCCTGATCTGGGTGATGGTGATCCTCGGCGGTTCCGGCAACAACTGGGGCGCTGTGCTCGGCGGTTTCGTGATCTGGTTTCTCTGGGTGCAGGCGGAGCCGCTCGGTACCTGGTTCATGACCGTGATCACCATGCCGCTCCCTGAGGGCTCCGGACTGGCGCAGCATCTGATGGCCGGCTCGGTCTATATGCGCTACCTGCTGATGGGCGCGATCCTGCTGCTGGTGATGCGCTTTGCGCCGAAGGGGCTGATCCCGGAGCGGTAATTCAATTCTCCGCAAACGAAAAAGGGCGTGCGCCTAGCGGCGCACGCCCTTTCTTTTCGGTTCGCTCAGGTTCGCTGCGCGCGCAGGAGATCGATGATCGCGTCGATCAGGCGGATCACCGCCTTCTGGGCCATATCGCTCTCGCCGCCGGCGGAGGGCTGGGTCAGCGGCACCACCGACATGGCCGAGGCGCTCCAGATCGAGACCGGCAGTGAGCCGATCCGGTTCAGGGCCGCCTGCTGGGCATCGGTCAGCCGGGTGAACATTTCCGGTGGGATCCGGGTCTGGAAGGACAGGTCGACATGGAGTGCACAGTGGCTGCCCGCAATGGCAAAGTTCTGGCTGGTGATCAGGAGTACAGCCGCGAGGCCCGACTCGTCGTCGTCATTGATGCCGAGCGTAATCAGTTGGGCGTCTAGATGCGCCTGATATTCCTTGGCTTTCTCCTCGATATTGCAGGTCTTCTCAGACTTGGTATCGAGGACGACGATCGACTCGCTGTAGGCGTTCAGCTCCTTGGCGACGCCGCTGTTGGCGTCCGCCGTTCCCGGAGTCGAGATGCCCAGCGCCAGCAACAAGGCTGGCAAGAGAAGGTGATACGTTTTCATGGAATTGGCTCCCTGCCATAGAATACGTGTCGGGACAGCCGTCGACTTTGCCGGTCGAGAAGCTGCGAATGCCCCCAAGATCGACCGGACATTAGCAGACTGCCGGCTGCCGTTGAACCGGATAGGTTGCAGCGAATTCGCGCGCGGAAGCGCTTTCGGAGAGCGCGCCTCGCCGTATCTGCGAGCCCTGTAACGGCTGTCAGTTTGCCGCTTGATTTCCGCCGGACCCGGTCAGCTTGCCGAGCCATTCCCCGAGCTGTCCCTGTGCATTCGGGTCGGCCACGGGAACACCGCCAACCGACGGCGTCGCCGTTATTCCCCCGCTCGGTGGCCCGTGCTTGGGCTGCGGCACTTCCGGCGGCGCCGCCGTGCCCTGGTGCAGGGCGGATCCTGACGCGGTGAGCGGCGGCGGGCCGGCGAGGGAGGGCATCTTCAGCAGATCGCTGCGCGGTCCGAGCCGGTTCGGATCGGACATGCCGTCGCGGTCGGTTTCGGTCTCGGGCGTGTTCGCCGCATCCTTCAACTGATCGGCACCGATCTTGTCGAGGCCGGACTCGGTGTTGAGGATGATCGGCAACCCGTTCTCGCCGCCGATGATGACGACCTTCGCGTTGTTCGACTGGGCGAGCTGCAGAGTCGCCTCGATGCCGCGCCAGCGCAGATAGCTCGGCGTGATGCCCGGGGCGACAATCTCCTGGAAGCTGCGGATGCCCTCGGCCTCGATCCGTTTGCGCTGGCGTTCTTTCTCCTCCAGCTGCAGGCGGTAATTGTAGGCTTCGCTCATGTGCCGGACGCGTTCCTTCTGCTCGATCGCGCTGCGCACGAAGCTCGGCAAGGTAATTTCTTCGATCAGCACGTCCTCGAGATCCACATAGGCCTCGTCAAAGGGCACGTTCGAGGAAATGTTGGCGAGTTTGCTCTGGAAGCGGGTCTGGACGATCGTCTGTACCCGCTCGCGTCGGGTCGAATAGAGGTCGGAGGCTTCGTTCTCCGAAATATAGGTCAGGATGAGCGTCCTGAGCTGCGGTTGCATCAGGGTTTCTTTGTATTGCGGCCCGAGGCTCTTGTGCAGGTAGCCCGCATATTGGCTGTTGATCACGAATCGGCTGGAGACATTCACCGAGATCTCGAGGCCGTCGATGCTGAGGCCTTTCACGCTCTGGTTGATGCGCTGCAGGCGCGCATCGTACATGTAGATCTTGTCCCAGGGGAAAATGAAGTGGATGCCTTCGCGCAGTTCGCGCCCGGGCATCGTTACGGTACCGCCGAAGAACCGGTACCACATCACCCCGACCGATCCGGGCGGCACGGTGTAGACGATCAGCGGCCAGAGCACGACGATCAGCAGCAGGAGGACCGCGCCGCCGGCGAAGAACTCGACCCAGTGCCGGTTCGTCCAGTTCGACAGCCAGTCGAGAAAGCGCCTAATCATGGAAGAACTCCGGGTCGTAGGCCGCCATCATGCCGTCTTCCATGTGCATCTGTCTGTCGGCCGCGTCGAAGAACCGGTTGTCGTGGGTGACGGCGATTATAGTGGTCCCGCCCGAGCGGAGCATACCCAAAATCTCCCGGTAGAACTTGCGCCGGAACATGGGATCCTGATCGGCGGCCCATTCGTCGAGCACAAGGATCGGCCGCTTTTCCAGTGCTGCCGCAAGCAGGGCCAGTCGTTTACGTTGCCCTGTGGAGAGATCGACGGTGGAGAAGCGCTGTCCGTCGAATTTGACCTTGCCGAGGATCTCCAGCGTCGCGATCCAGTCATAGGCCTCGTCGCGCGCCGCCTCCGAAATGCCGTAGAGTTCCGAGAACAGGTGGAAGTCGCCGAACACCGCGGCGAATATTTCCCGGAAATCCTGCAGTTCGGCTTCCCGCAGCGCCTTCCCGTCGATCAGGATCTGGCCCTCGTGCAGCGGATAGAGGCCCGTGAGGACGCGAAGCAGGGTCGATTTCCCGGAACCATTTCCGCCGGTGATGAACAGTACTTCGCCACGCGTGATGGTCAGGTCTATGGGGCCGATGGCGAAGCTGTCGTTCGGGTCCCCGTTGGGCGGTTGATAGCGGAACACGGCCTGGCGCAGTTCCAGGGTCTTGAAATCCGCGAAGCGCGAGCGTTCCGCCGGTCCCGCGTCGGCGATCGGCCTTCCGTCCTCGTCGGTTTCCAGTTCGACACCCGACAGCTTCTTCAGGTGCCGCTCCAGATCCATGATCGCCTCGGCCGCGGCCGAGGCGTTCTCGAAGATCGGGATCGAACCGATCAATCCGGAAATCGGACCGATAATGAAGAGCACGGCGGTGGTCGATTTCTGCACCACGTCGGAATAGCCCGAGGTCATCATCGGTACGACGAAGACCATGGTCCCGAGCAGCAGGTAGAAGGCGGTCTGCGAGAAGACGAAATTCTTGGCCAGCATGATCTGGGTATTGCCGCGCATTTCCGAGGCGCGTTCGCTGATCTCGTCGATCCGCCTGATGATCGCGCGTGCCTTGGAGCGGCTGAGCTTGGCTTCCTTGAAGCCGTCCAGCAGGTCGTCGATCGTGGTGTAGACATCGTTGTCCATCTCCAGCGTGCCGCGCAGGTCGGTGCGCACCGAGTAGGACTTTTTCCAGTAAACCGTCAGCGCCACGGTCATGAAGGCGACCAGCGCGATGAAGGAGGTGAGCGAAATCCAGGCGATATAGAGCGTGGTGAAGAGAATCAGGATCGCCATCTGCACGGCGATGGTCACGGTCGAGGCGGATTGCGACAGGGTTTGCATGTGGCGGGCGATGCCGCTGTAGATCACCGCCCGTCCGAGCTGCTCGACATCGAGCAACTCGCAATATTGCAACTGGTTGACGATGCGCATCCGCACCCGGTGGATCATCGCCTCGACCTGCTCGGCGGCCTGGGTCAGGATCCAGCGCTGGGCGACGACATAGAGAAGCATCGCGGCGGCGAAAAAGACGGCGTAGAGCGGCCGGGATTCCGATTGCTCGGCATGTTCGGCGGCCGAATTGATGATCGCCAGGATCATCGCGTTGCTGAGGCCTGCGACGGTCGCAACCGTCAGTGCCCGGCGCGGCGACAGCGTGGCCTCGCGGCGCAGGAACTTGATCAGGCCGTTGGATGCGACCAGATCGGCGGCGGCAGAACCGGTCTCCATTACGAAACTCCCTTCCCGATGCGTCTAGCTATCGGCCGAGGAGCCGGAGGATGCTTTCTTCGGGAAAGGCCTGAGGAGCGCGAAAACGAGTCCGACAAGCAGCGGCGTGAAGATCACCGAGCAGAGGAAGACCCCGAAGGCCCCGATACGGCTGCGCCGGCCGACGACGGCCAGGACCAAGCATAGCAGCAGATAAATGGAGATCGGGACGAGTTGCATGAGGTCTGTCCGTAATCGGCGTGTCGACACTGCACTGCAGGCCGGACGGTTGTCCGTCCGGCCGAACAGTCGCGAGCGTTCGTCGCGGCCTGATTTAGGCGGCGGCTTTCGTGCCGCTCTTGCCGGAGGCCTTGGAAACGCCTTCCTCGAACTCTTCCTTGAAGTGCTCGCGCATGGCGTCCGGATCGAAGTTGAGGACGGTGCCGCCCGCTTCGAAATGCTGGATGAACACCTTGCCGATCGCGTAGGTCGAGGCCGTGGTGAAGACCGGGGCCGTCAGCACGCCGAGAATGGTCCCGACACCGGGAACCGATTTCAGCAGGCTCGAGGCGCCGCGGGCGAGGCCGGCAGGAACCAGGCTACCGAGCAGGCCGGCAACGATCGTCTTCACGACATTGCGCGAGAACGGCACCTGATAGAGGCTGGCAAGGTCGCCGACCATCTTGATCTGGACGAGGGTCACAGCCGCGAGGTCGACCCATGGCAGCGGGATGAAGCTCGCGCCGGCGGACCAGCCCATATAGGTGTTCACGATGCTCGATGCTTCGGCGCGCCGAGCGGCAATTTCATCTTCAGTCATGGTTTCTCTCCAAGCATGATGAAGCACGGTTTCGCACTAAGGTGGTCGCCTGAGCGGCCGTTCCGCAACGTTGTGCGCCCAGTCCGTCGGAGGCCTTTATCAATTATTTCAAACATATCCGAGAGACCCTCCGAGCACAACCGCTCAGAAACTCTTAGCGAATCTAAGTTGCGGCATGATGAAGCTTTCCTCGCCCCCTGCACCAATGGATGCGGCCAGTCGCAGTTCGGCTCTGAGTCCGTCCTCCGCGAGGAAGTGCAGGCCGCCGGCGAAGTTGAAGAGGCTTTTTGCCGCGGCTCGGGACTCCGCGCCGATGGTCTGACCGGAGGAGAGCCGTCCGTCAATCTCGCGCTCGTCATCTAGCAGATCGTGTTCGTAGCCGACGCTGAGATAGGGTTGCAGCAGACCGCTCTCCACTTGCACGTCCGTCCAGGCCGTCAACTCGATCCCGGCCTTGATCTCGGCGACTTCGCTGTCGTCGACGGTGAGATTCAGGAATTCCGCGCCACTCTCGGTGAAACCGTTCACCGAGGACCAGCCGGCCCCGAGGCGCCCCGCCGCGGCGTAGCCGATCCGCCGGCTGAACACCTCGGCATGTCGGTCCCAGCGTGCCTCGATCTCGGCCGATGCGCCCCAGCCCTCTGTCTCGCTCCGGGCCGTCGGCATGACGGAGAAGCCGGTGTCGCGCTTCACGTCGTCGAGCGTGTGATAGGAGAGATTGGCCTGGAGGCCGAGGCTCAGCGGCCCGTCGCGCCAATCGGCGAAGCCGCCGAAGGTGACCGCGTCGTTCTCGAACGAGCCGCCGCCATTGATGGAGGAATCCAGGTTGGCGTAGCCGACATGGGCGCCGAAGATGAAATCCTCGGTCACCTCCGGCGGCCGGTAGCTGATCCCGGCGAGCGCCATCCGGTTGTCGTAATCATAGCCGGAGAAATCACCGTCGGAATCGCGGCTGCCAAGACCGTTCTCGGCGATCAGGAACACGGTGCTGTTGCCGATCTCCTGGGTGACGGGCGTCGCCGATCCGCCGGACAGTCCAGGCGCGTCCGGCCTGCCGCGGAACTGGCTGCGCAGCGCGGCCAGCACCGAGCGCTGCTGGACCAGGCCGGAATCCGCGAGGGCGGCGAGCCGACCGCCATCCTCGTCCACGGCCTGCAGGGTGGCACTGACCAGTTCGTAGATATAGCCGTGCGCGGCGGTGGTCGGGTGCTGTCCGTCCCAGTAGAGCGTGGCGTTCTCGCTCGCCGTGTCCGGGCACTGTCCGGTCGAGACGTTCGAGCTGATGCATTGCCCGGTCAGGTTGGTGAAGCCGTATGCGCTCGCCCGTGCGTCGATATCGTCGTAGAGCGCGTCCAGGTCGACCAGAATGATCTCCATGCCGGTACTGGCGCGCGCACTCGCCAGATAGTTCGGCAGCCCGGCATTGTGCAAGGTCGAGAGGCGCTCGGATTGGGCGAGTTGGTCGGCGGTGAAGGATGAGATCAGTGTCGGCACCCGGTCGAGATCGAACAGGTTGAGCACGATCGCCCGTCTTGCGCCGAGGCTGGAGGCTGTCTGCAAGCCGGTCTGGATGAATCCGAGGGTCTGATCCACGACGCCCTGTTCCGTAAGGCCGTTGGTCGTGCCGTTGGCGTAATTGGTATAGTCATTTCCACCGGTCAGGATGGCGAAGGTCGCGCCCTGCACGTCGGCGACGACGCCCGCCGAATTGTAGGCCGTCAGATCGTCAAGCACCGTGATCATGCCCGGCGCGTTGCTCGGCAGGTCTTCCGTTCCGGCCTTGGCGCCGCCGAAGGCGAAGCTGAGACTGACACCCTCCTGCGCGCCGGGATCGGTCGTCGATCCGCACAGGCTCGAGAGACCGTTCGAGGCGTTCTCGGTCGCGCAGTCCGGATTGCTGAAATAGTAATCCATGTAATAGAGCTGCGTCGGCGCCAGCCTGTCTGTCCAGTTCAGGCCATTGGAGAAGCGTCCGTTGTAGTAGGGTGGGCTCTGCGGGACGACGTTTGACGGCGTGATGAGCGTCGTGGCGATGAAGCTGTTCTGATTGTCGACCAGGCTGTCGCCAAGAAAAATATACCGCTCGTCGGCCGACGCCGCAAACGAGAGGCTAAGGAAAGCGCCACATATGGTTGTGGCGCAGGCCATGCGCATTGTCGATTTCATCATGTCCGCCCCCCGGATCAGAAGGTCACGACGACTGAGACCGTCGCATTGGCTTCACTGTATTGCAGGTTGCTGAGAAACGCGTCGTTCACGATCTGGTTGGAGGCAGACGCGTTGAACATCAGTTCCACGCGATCGTGCACCTGCCAGGCCGCGGTCGCATCGAAGGAAAAGCTCTCCGCTTCGTAAGGCGTTCCTTCGATTTCGTAAAAACGGTAGGTCGGCCCGACCTTCACATAGATGTCCTCGCGCGGCTTGTAGAGCGCGGCGATGCCCGCGAGATTGGTGAACAGGCCGCCCGAGGTCTCGATGTTGGTCTCGTCGAAGGTGCGCTCGAGGACCCCGCCGACACCCCAGGTCTCGTCGATCTGATATGAGAGCTGCGCCGTGCCGACGGCGGAAATCACCTCGCCGATGGTCGGCGCGTTGAAATACTGCGCGAAGCCGATGGCGCGGAACAGGCCGCTGAGATTGCCCTGCTGATATTGGATGCTGATGCCTGCGCGCCCGCCATCCGAATCCCGGTCTTCCGGCAAGATGAAATCGGAACCCGAATATCGGATCCGGATCGGTCCGCCGAACACCGACGCCTTACCCCAGCTGTAATGCTTACCTGCCTCGAGCGTGAGGTTGTATTCCACGCGGTCCTGCGACTGCAGGCGGTTCACGTCCGTAACGTCGATCTTGGTATCGTTCGAGATATCCTGATAGCGACCGAGCAGATTGACGAAATGGGATTTGTCGTCCCAGCCGAATGCTGATTCCAGCGTATTGGTCTGGGTCGTGCCGTTCAGGTTGCCGTTGAACTGCAGCGGATCGTTCTTGCCGATGATACTCTCTTCGCTGAGGATGCCGCCACGCAGATTGAATTCGTCGCTGAAATCGTAGCGCCCGCTGAGGGTGCCGGAGAGCGCGTTGCTTTTCTGGTCGCGGAGATCCAGCGCCTGCTGGTCGACATAACCGAGGGTCGCCGCGAGCGCGTGCCGCTTCCAGGTCGAGCGCGCCACCCCGTTGATCGCCAGGACACGTTTGAAGTCGGTCTCTTCCGTCGGATCGAGACGGATGTTGTCTGTCAGTTGCATTCCGGCCTGGGCCCGGGTGAAGAACTCGAAACCGCCATAGACGAGGCCGGAGGGCTGTTCGAACCCCTGAACGGACGGTAGCGGAGCGGTCTGCGCCTGGGCGGGCGTTGCGGCGCCGGCACCGCCAATTGCGATGAGCCCGGCCAAAATCGTCAGTCGCAGGCGTCCTGCCGCAGGTGTGCGCTCGTCGGTTCTCGATAGCGTGTCAGGCATTCTTCTCTTCCCTCCCCCGGTCGCCGGCCCGTCGATCGCCCTCTTGGACGGTGGCGACATCCCTCTTTCGCTCAGTTCGACGTCTGCGTTCCGGAAGCCTGCTCCGTGGGCGCGAGCACCGCCGGGATCGTTCCGAACGCGGACGCGGCCACCACGTCGCGGCAGTCGAGCCCATTCTCAAACTGGCAGAACGGTATGTGCAACCTGGCTGTCAGTCCGCTGCACGTATCGATGAAGAGCGGACTGGACAGATAATCGCCCTGCTCGCCGTCATCCAGCGGACCGGCCATCACGCTGGTCGAGGCATGGACCTCTTCGCCCGCGCCGTCGAACTGCAGCTCGGCCACAATGCGGAACAGCCCGAGATTCGTGAGATTCCGGACGGTGATCACGGGGATGCAATTGTCGTTCTTGCTGTGTTCGCTGCGATCGGTCGTGATGGCGCGGGAAACCACGATCTGGAGCGGGCCGCCATGCCCCCTGGCATAGTTCCATCTCAGGACGGGCTCTTTGGTTTTCGGGTCTATCGTACGCGTCAGGCTGACAATCCGGCCGTGGTCACTGACCGCGGTTACCTGATCTGCCGAATAATATTGATCGACCTTCCAGGTTCCGTCGGAAAACAGCAGCACGCGTTCGCCGACTGTCCGTGCCCCGAGGCCGCTTGAGGGAAAGGCCTCGTCATGATCAAATAACGCCGCGGCCGGCGAATTGTTTCCAGAGGAGGATGCGGAGGTAACACCTGAGGTCTGGGCGGTCGCAGGAAAGGCTGCGAACCCCAGAGCGAGAGCTGCTATGGCAAGCGCTTTCAGGCAATTCATGGTCGTCCGCTCCTGCCCATATCGTTTAGGGAGACTATCACATCGGCGATCCGGGTGAATGCGGTGCCGGGAGACTCGTGAATAAAAAAATGTCCGCCCTCGATCCGGATCAGCCGGTGATCTGCCTCCGACCGCGCGGCCCAGGCGGCATCCCGGTCGCCGGCGGTGGCTTGATCCGCCGTGCCGGAAATAGTGACGATGGGGCATCGCAGACGCGCGTTCGCCGCCCGCGCATAACCGTCGTTGGCGCGGAAGTCCGTCCGCATGGTCGGGAGCAGGAGGTCCGCGAGCTCGGGCATGTCGTCGAATTCCGGGGGCAGCCCGCCGAGGCTGCGCACATAGTCCAGGAACGCGCCGTCGTGCAGGTCGGCGACGGAGCGTTGCGGCTCCGTTTGCGGCGCCGCACGGGCCAATGTGATCACGCCCGCGATCTCGTGTCCGGACCGCTCAAGCAGGAGGGCGGTTTCGAACGCGAGCAGGGCGCCGTAGCTGTAGCCGAGTAAAATCGGGCGATCCCAGCCTTCCCGGGCGATGGCCTCCGAAACCTCGCTTGCGATCGCGAAGACATCTACTTCGGCCGTTTCGCTGAAGCGCTCCTCGCGCCCAGGCAACTGGACGGGAACGATGCGAATGTCGGGCAGACCATCCGGCCAGTCACGAAAGAAGCCGGCGCCGGCGCCGGCCGGTGGAAAGCAGATCAGCACAGGCGCGGTATCCGCGCCCGGACCGGCGCGCCGCTGGACCGGCAGCCAGGGTGTCGCAGCCGCCAGGGGGCGTGCCTGCCTGTGCATCAGTCCCGGACGCTCTTCGGACGCATGTCGGTCCAGTTCTCTTCGACATGGGCGACGCAGTCTTTGTGAGAGCCGGTGAAGACGGTCCGCCAGCCCGCAGGAACTGTCTTCGTCGCCGGCCAGAGGCAATATTGCTCTTCTTCGTTGAGCAGCACCTGATGGGTCGCCTGGGTGCTCTCGGTCGGCGCGGGCGCATTATCGGTCACGCTGCTCATCCTTTCCTCGTCTGTCTCGTGCTGACGGTATCTCCGAGCCGCGGGCGTGGCGGTCCGGCGATGGCGCCGCCGGTTCCCGTGCGGCCATTTGCCTCGCCCGGCGAAATCGTGCCCTTCGGCAATATGCCGAGGCGGCGTTCCCGCTTCTCATACATGTCGACCGTCATTTTGTAGGTCGGGCGCGCCCACATTATGAAGAGGGTCAGTTTCAGAAGTGCGGCAGCGAGTGGCATCAGAATACCGTAACCATGAAGACGTATCTTGACATGTCGCGAGCGCGCGGGGCCAACCCCGAAACCGGCTTCCGGACATGGAGGCAGTTTCCACCAAAGGCCGCTCCACTATGAAATGTCGGCAAGGCGTTTGCAATGGATAAGTTATTTGTTCACAATGGCTTCTGGCCAATCATGCTGCGTCGCAGAGAAGCGGTTGAATGGCATGCGCCGGCACTTTTTCGCATATCGGTTTAAGATCGGGTGAGCGTTCCGAAAATGAAGTGTGAGTGGAATGATGGTTGAGTTGCATCGGACCGAACCACACGTTTTCCCGCTTTCCTTGCCGCAGCAGGAGATTTGGCGCGAGCACGCCCTCTTCCCTGGCACGGGAGTGCACACTGTCTCCGCACGCAGTGTATTGGCCGGCCCGCTGGACCTTGGGCATTTTGAAAAGGCGCTGATCTGGGTCTGGGAACGCCACCAGGCATTGCGGTTGACGCCGTGCGCCGTTCCTGACGGCATGGAGCCGGTCCAGGTCGAGGCGCCCGCGCCGCAAAGCTTCGTGCAGGTGCACGATGTCACGGGAACAGGCAATCCGGCGGTGGCGGCGGAAGAGCTGGCGGCCGAACTCGGCCGCCGGGCGATCCCGCTCGATGGCGGGCCGACCTTCCGTTTCGATCTGATCCGTTTTGCGCCCGACCGGCACATCTGGGTGATGAGCTATCACCACATCAATATGGATGCCTGGGCCAACGGCATTCTGGTGCGGGACGTGGCTGCCGCCTATGGCGCCTTCGTTCGGGGCGAAGAGCCGGACCTGCCGCAAGCGCCGTCCTTTGAGGAGGCCGTTGCGAGTGATGCGGTATTCGTGGAGAGCGGGCGTTATGCCAGAGCCGGCGAATATTGGGCGGACCTTTACCGTACGCTTCCCGACCGGCTCGTCGATGCGGTGCCGAGTGTCCTGGAAGGCAAGCCCCCGCAAGGCACGACGCTCTGTCGGATCGGTGTCGACGCGGCGACCATGGCGAATCTGCGCGCGCTTGCCGCGGAGAAGGGGGCGAGCCCGGCCCAGCTTTTCATCGCCGCCGCGCTGATCCTTTTCCACAAGGAATCGGGCGCGACAGACATGGTCTTCGGGATGCCGGTCCTCAACCGGCCGACGGCGCGGGACAAGGAAACCTTCGGCCTTTTCTCGCTGACCACGGCACCCCGGGTAAGGCTCGACCCGGAAGCCGGAATCGACGCCTTCCTCGGTGAACTGAACAGGGCGATGCGCGGCGCGATGCGTCATCACCGCTATCCGCTTTCGGGCATCAACAGGACGCTGGGGCTTGCCGCACAGCGGGTGCTGCAGCTCTTCGATCTCAACATCTCCTACGAGCGGGTCGAATTTGGCGAGCTGCCCTTCGGCGAGGCGACGGCGGGCGTGCCGCGCGTGCTGCTGAACGGTGTCGAGCGCACGCCGGTCGAGATCTTCGTGCGCGAATACGGCGACGGCGAGAGGGTAGAGGTCGATCTGGATCTTTCCCTCGGTGCTTTCGATCCGAAGGAAGCCCAGGCGCTCGCGTATCGCTACGAGTTGGTATTGCGTTGGCTGTCTTCTGGTGCTGATGGCCGTTTGTCTTCGGTACCTCTTGTGGGGGATGGTGAGCGGTGCTGGTTGTTGGATGGCGTGAACGCGACGGGTCGTGATTACGGTGCTTTCGAGCCGGTGATCCGCGGCTTGGAGCGTGTTGCAGCGGAAGATCCGACGCGTGCGTGCGTGCGCTTCGAGGGTGTGGAGCTCGGCTATGGGGAGTTGAACACGCGCGCGAACGCGCTGGCGCGCCGGCTCATGCGTGCGGGCGTCGGTCGCGACGTTCGGGTCGGGGTGGCGCTGGAGCGCTCTGTGGATCTGGTGGTGGCGCTGCTTGCGGTGATGAAGGCGGGCGGGGCTTATGTTCCGCTCGACCCGGAACTGCCGGCGGAGAGGTTGAGTTTCATGATCGGGGACGCGGCGGCGCCGGTTGTGGTGACGCGTACGGGGCTTCTCGATGTGCTGCCGGTGCATGGTGGGCGCACGATCTGCGTCGACGACGCGGGCAGAAGCAGCCGCAGAGGCGCCGATGCCGGCAATCCTGATGTGGAGCTCGGCCCGAACGACCTGGCCTATGTGATCTACACCTCGGGCTCGACGGGCCAGCCGAAGGGGGTGATGAACGAGCATGGGGGTCTGGCGAACCGGCTGCTCTGGATGCAGGAGCGCTTCGGGATCGGCGCGGGGGACCGGGTGCTGCAGAAGACGCCCTATACCTTCGACGTCTCGGTGTGGGAGTTCTTCTGGCCGCTGATGAGCGGGGCCTGTCTCGTCGTTGCGAAGCCGGGCGGCCACAAGGACCCGGACTATCTGGCGCGGGTGATGGCGGAGGAGGGGATCTCGGTTCTGCACTTCGTGCCCTCGATGCTGCAGGCCTTCCTCGGCCATGGCGGTTCGGCGGCGAGGCTGAGCGAGTGCAGGTCCCTGCGCTACGTGATGTGCAGCGGCGAGGCGCTGTCGCCCGGTCTGGTGGAACGGTTCGAGAGCCTGAAGCCCCGCGCCGCGGAACTGCACAATCTCTACGGTCCGACGGAAGCTGCGATCGACGTGACGCACTGGCCCTGCGGCTCTCCGGCGTCGGACCCGCTGCCGATCGGCCATGCGATCGCGAACACCAGTCTCTATGTGCTGGACAGCGCGCTGGAGCCTGTGCCCGTGGGTGTTGCGGGCGATCTCTGGATCGGCGGTGTGCAGGTTTCGCGCGGCTATCTCGGGCGTCCGGCGCTGACGGCCGGGAGTTTCATCGCGGATCCGTACTCAAAGACGCCCGGATCGCGGATGTACCGGACGGGGGACATCGCGCGGCGGCGCGCGGACGGGTCGCTGGTCTATCTCGGCCGGAGCGACTTCCAGGTAAAGCTCAGAGGCTTCCGGATCGAGCTCGGGGAGATCGAGTCGGCGCTGATGAGCCACGGCTCGATCAGGGAGGCGGCGGTGCTTCTGCGCGAGGATCGCCAGGGCGATCCGCGTCTGGTGGGGTATCTGGTTGCGGAAGGCAATGTCGTTCCGGCGGATCTCGGTCCGACGCTCCGGGAACGCTTGCCGGATCATATGGTCCCCGGTGACTGGGTGACTCTCGACGCGCTGCCGGTCACGTCGAACGGGAAGCTGGACCGCAAGGCGCTTCCGGCGCCGGAGCTGACGGCGGCGGGTCTTGGCGGCCGTCCCCGGGGCCCGGAGGAGGAAGTGTGCTGCGCGGTCCTGGCGGGCGTTCTTGGGCGCGAGGAGGTCGGGGCCGAGGACAATTTCTTCGCGCTCGGCGGGCATTCTCTGCTGGCGGTGCAGGTTGTCGGCCGGTTGCGCAAGGCGCTCGGCGTCGACCTTCCCGCCAACGCCGTCTTCGCTCACCCAACAGCCAGAAACCTCGCTAAACATCTCAGAAACGCTAAACGCACTGCGCCTCGGGCCTCCATCCGCCGGGATCCGGAAGCCGTCCGGCCGGCGAGTTCCGCGGAAGCGCGTCTGTGGGTGCTGCAGCAGCGCGATCCGGACGACACGGCCTATAACATGACCGGGGCCATCGATATTCACGGGGCGCTCGACTCCCGCGCGATGGCGCGCGCGCTGATGGCCGTCCAGCTCCGGCATCCCTTGTTGCACAGCCTGTTCCGCGAGATGGACGGGCAGCTCAAGGTGGTACCCCGGCGGGATCTGGTCGCCAGCCCCGCTATCGAGACGCTCGAGGGTGACGCCTCGGCGGCCGAGCGCCACGAGGCCGCGACGCCGTTCGCGCTCGATGCCGAGCTCCCGTTTCGCGCCCGGATCCTCCATCTCGGCCGGGATCGCTGGCGCGTTCTGATTGCCTTTCATCACATCGCGGCGGATGCGGATTCCATCGCGCTTTTCGGGCGCGATCTCGAAACCGCCTACCGCGAAGCACTGGCTGTGCCCGATGCCGATTCCGGGGAGCTCGCGGCGCGTCTGCCGGCGCCGGGACTCGATCCGCTAGCCGCCGAGGACGGACTGGATTTCGATCCGGGCGGAGTCGGCGCCGAAGCGCTCGAACGCTGGACCGAACGGCTTGCCGGCCTCGCTTGCGGCCCTGTGCTCCCGCGAGCGGAGGAGACGCGGCCCGATGCTCCCGTCCTCGTCGAGAAACTCTTTGTCGAGCCGGGCCTGCGCCGGCGGATAGCGGCCCGCGCAAGGGCCGCCGGTCTGACACCTTTCATGCTCCTCCACACGGCATTGGCGGTCGCGCTGCACCGTTTCGGCGGTGGCGATGAGGTGGTGATCGGGACGCCGGTGAGCCAGCGTGCCGAGGGGGATTCGGCGGGGACCATCGGCATGATGCTGAATTCGGTCCCGCTCCGACTCTCCGTCGATGGTGAAACGACCCTCGGGTCGCTCGCTGACAGGGCGCGCGACAGCCTGATCTCCGGGCTGGCGGATGCCTGGGTTCCGCTCGACCGGATCGCCGCCGCCGTTTCGGGAGACCGGCGGGACGAACTCTTTCGCATTCTGCTGACCACCCATCCGCCGCATCTGGATGCGCTGCGGCTCGGCGCGGCCGAGGTCTCGGTCCGCGTTTTGCCGCAGGCGCGGGCGAAGATGGACCTCGTGCTGCTGGCGGCAGACGACGGCGCCGCCATGGAAATCACCATCGAACATGCCGCCGGCCTGTTCCCGCCGGGCGGCGCGGCGCGCTTTGCCGAGGCGCTCGGACGCATTCTCGAGGCCGTCGCGGAACGGCCGGAAGAACAGGTCGGGCGCGTCTCCCTCTTCGCGTCCGGTTCTCCTGAGCGTGCGGCGGAAGTCTCAGGTGCGGAGATCGTCGATGCACGCGGTGCGCCGGACGGGACGATTGTGTCGCGCTTTGCGGAGATGGCGGCGCGGCACGGTGCGCTTCCGGCGCTCGAGGGGGCGGACGGCGCCGCGCTGAGCTATGCGGAGCTGGACCGGGTGACGGACGAACTGGCCGCCGGGCTGGCGGCCCGCGGTGTCACGCGCGGTACGCCGGTCGGCGTCAGCATGGCGCGCGGGAGTCGGCAGATTGCACTCTTCCTGGCGGTGCTGAAGGCCGGCGGGGCTTATGTGCCGCTCGACCCGGAGCAACCGGGCTCCCGGCTTGCCGGGATGGCCGAGGATGCGGGTGTTGCCCTTGTGGTGACGGACGGCGGGGCGGCGGACTGGCTGCCGGGCGGGATCGCTGCGGTCTTGTCTGACGGTCTCGCGGTTCCGGGCGGGAGAGCGCACTGTCCCGCGACGCTCGGTGCTGACGCGGCCTACATCATGTTCACCAGCGGCTCGACCGGGCGGCCGAAGGGCATCCGGGTGCCGCACCGGGCGGTGCTGCGGCTGTCCATCGATCCCGGCTTCGCGACCTTCGGCCCCGGCAAGCGGGTCGCGCAGATCGCGACGACGGCGTTCGACGCCGCGACCTACGAGATCTGGTGCGCCCTGCTGAACGGCGCGACCACGGTCGTGATCGGACGCGAGGCGACTTACGACCCGAATGCTCTTGCGGCAGCGCTCGGCGCGGCCCGGCCGCACTCCATGTTTCTGACGACCGCGGTCTTCAACCGCGCGGCGGCGTCGGATATGGATGTGTTTGCCGGCATGGAAGAGCTGCTCGTCGGCGGCGAACGTGTCGATCCGGACGCGGTACGCGCGGCGGTGAAACGCTGGCCCGATCTCGGGATATCCAACCTTTACGGGCCGACCGAAACGACGACATTTGCCAGTCATTATCCCGTCGACCGGGTCCCCGAAGGGTCCGGGAATGTACCGATCGGCGGTCCGATACGGGGCACCGCGCTCTATGTTCTCGACGCTCATCTGGAGCCGGTGCCGCGCGGCGTCGCGGGCGAGCTCTATATCGGCGGTGCCGGTCTCGCGGACGGATATGTCGGGCGGCCGGGGCAGACGGCGGAGGTCTTTGTTGCCGATCCCTTCTGCAATGTACCGGGCGCGCGGATGTACCGGACCGGCGACCTTGTCCGGCGCCGTGCCGACGGAGCAGTCGAATATCTCGGCCGCGTCGACCGGCAGATCAAGCTGCGCGGCTTCCGCATCGAGCCGGGCGAGATCGAGGCGGCTTTGCGCGAGGTCTGCGGCGCGGATCAAACGGTCGTGGATGTGCGGGAGGTCGACGGCGACCGGGCGCTCTATGGCTGGGTGGTCGCGCCGGACGGCGCGGATACGCGGCGCTGGCGCGATGCGCTGGCGGAACGCTTGCCGGGCTGGATGGTGCCGCGGCGGATCGCCGTGCTCGACGCCCTGCCGCTGACGCCGAACGGCAAGCTCGACAGGGCGGTGCTCATGCTGCCAGAGGGTGAGAGCGAACGGACGGATGCGGGACCGGTGACATATGCCACCGACACCGAGCGCGCGCTTGCCGCACTCTGGTCGGAGCTTCTGGGTGGAGGGAACATCCGGCCCGATGACGGCTTCTTCAATGTGGGCGGCCATTCGCTGCTTGGCGTCCGCCTCGTGGCGCGAATCCGGGAACGCTTCGGCGCCGCGCTGCCGCTCAAGACCGTTTTCGCGAGACCGCGTCTTGCCGACATGGCGGCGGAAATCGATGCGCTCGGCGGCGCGGCCGAGGATTATCCGTCAGCGTCGGACTGGCCGGACGCCCGTCGGCCGGCCTCCGCCATGCAGAGACGCCTTGCCCTGATGGACCAGATCGACGGCTCCGGAATTGCCTATACGGTGCCGGTTGTCACTCTGTTCGAAGGCGTGCCCGACCCGGCAAGACTGCAGCAGGCCCTCCGGATGGTGGCCGCGCGCCATGAGCCGCTGCGCACCGCGATCCGCATCGGTGACCAGGTCGAAGGCATGGTTCTGCCGGTGGACGGTCTGTTGTTGCGGCATGAAAAGCTCTCCGCCGCGGATCAGGAAGAGGCGTGGAAGGTCACCGGAGAGATGGCGCGCGAACTGGCGCAGGTGCCGTTCCAACTGGATGCCGACCTGCCGATCCGCGCGAGCCTGCTGGATTTCGCCGGTACCCGATCGGCTTTGATATTGGTCGTGCACCATAACGCGGTGGACGGTCATTCCGTGCCCGTGCTCCTGCGCGACTTGGCCGCGTTCTATCAGGACGAGCAACCCGCGCCACCGCCTTTCCGCTACAGCGACTGGGTGACATGGCGCGAGGGCGCGGAGCGGTCCGCGCGGGATGCGGCGGCGCTTGCCGGCGCGCGGGAGGTGCTGGACGGTGCGCCGCCGTTGCTTGAGCTACCGACCGATTTCCCGCGCCCTGCCCAGCGCAGTCATCTGGGCGGTATCGTGCCTTTCAAGATCGACCCGGCTCTCGAGGCGGCCGTCAAGGAGCGGGCACAGACCCTCTCGGCGACGCCTTTCGCGCTGATGGTCGCCGCCTACGCGGTTCTGCTCGCCCGCACCGCCGGAACCGACGACCTTGTGCTCGGCATTCCGTTCGACGGTCGCGAGGTTGCGGCGGCGGACGATCTCGTCGGCTTCTTCGCCGATACCGCGGCGATCCGGGTCCGCTTCGATGACGACCCGTCAGCCGCCGCGCTCATCGCCCGCGTCCAGGACGAACTGGCCCGCGCGCTCTCCGAGCCGGCGCCGCTCGACCGGCTGATCGAGGCCATGGACCTGAAGCGCGACACAAGCCGCACACCGCTTTTCCAGGCGATGGTCGCTTACAATGAGGAGGCGCAGCCGCGCCTGAGCCTCGGTGGTCTCGAAGGCCGTCCGCTCGCCGTGCATCCCGGTACCGCCAAATTCGACCTGCAGCTCCAGATCCTGCGCGAGGAGAACGGCCTGAGCGGGGCGCTCGAATACGCGGGCGATCTGTTTGCGCCAGAGACCGCTCAGTCTCTGACCAAGCGCTACGAGTTGGTATTGCGTTGGCTGTCTTCTGGTGCTGATGGCCGTTTGTCTTCGGTACCTCTTGTGGGGGATGGTGAGCGGTGCTGGTTGTTGGATGGCGTGAACGCGACGGGTCGTGATTACGGTGCTTTCGAGCCGGTGATCCGCGGCTTGGAGCGTGTTGCAGCGGAAGATCCGACGCGTGCGTGCGTGCGCTTCGAGGGTGTGGAGCTCGGCTATGGGGAGTTGAACACGCGCGCGAACGCGCTGGCGCGCCGGCTCATGCGTGCGGGCGTCGGTCGCGACGTTCGGGTCGGGGTGGCGCTGGAGCGCTCTGTGGATCTGGTGGTGGCGCTGCTTGCGGTGATGAAGGCGGGCGGGGCTTATGTTCCGCTCGACCCGGAACTGCCGGCGGAGAGGTTGAGTTTCATGATCGGGGACGCGGCGGCGCCGGTTGTGGTGACGCGTACGGGGCTTCTCGATGTGCTGCCGGTGCATGGTGGGCGCACGATCTGCGTCGACGACGCGGGCAGAAGCAGCCGCAGAGGCGCCGATGCCGGCAATCCTGATGTGGAGCTCGGCCCGAACGACCTGGCCTATGTGATCTACACCTCGGGCTCGACGGGCCAGCCGAAGGGGGTGATGAACGAGCATGGGGGTCTGGCGAACCGGCTGCTCTGGATGCAGGAGCGCTTCGGGATCGGCGCGGGGGACCGGGTGCTGCAGAAGACGCCCTATACCTTCGACGTCTCGGTGTGGGAGTTCTTCTGGCCGCTGATGAGCGGGGCCTGTCTCGTCGTTGCGAAGCCGGGCGGCCACAAGGACCCGGACTATCTGGCGCGGGTGATGGCGGAGGAGGGGATCTCGGTTCTGCACTTCGTGCCCTCGATGCTGCAGGCCTTCCTCGGCCATGGCGGTTCGGCGGCGAGGCTGAGCGAGTGCAGGTCCCTGCGCTACGTGATGTGCAGCGGCGAGGCGCTGTCGCCCGGTCTGGTGGAACGGTTCGAGAGCCTGAAGCCCCGCGCCGCGGAACTGCACAATCTCTACGGTCCGACGGAAGCTGCGATCGACGTGACGCACTGGCCCTGCGGCTCTCCGGCGTCGGACCCGCTGCCGATCGGCCATGCGATCGCGAACACCAGTCTCTATGTGCTGGACAGCGCGCTGGAGCCTGTGCCCGTGGGTGTTGCGGGCGATCTCTGGATCGGCGGTGTGCAGGTTTCGCGCGGCTATCTCGGGCGTCCGGCGCTGACGGCCGGGAGTTTCATCGCGGATCCGTACTCAAAGACGCCCGGATCGCGGATGTACCGGACGGGGGACATCGCGCGGCGGCGCGCGGACGGGTCGCTGGTCTATCTCGGCCGGAGCGACTTCCAGGTAAAGCTCAGAGGCTTCCGGATCGAGCTCGGGGAGATCGAGTCGGCGCTGATGAGCCACGGCTCGATCAGGGAGGCGGCGGTGCTTCTGCGCGAGGATCGCCAGGGCGATCCGCGTCTGGTGGGGTATCTGGTTGCGGAAGGCAATGTCGTTCCGGCGGATCTCGGTCCGACGCTCCGGGAACGCTTGCCGGATCATATGGTCCCCGGTGACTGGGTGACTCTCGACGCGCTGCCGGTCACGTCGAACGGGAAGCTGGACCGCAAGGCGCTTCCGGCGCCGGAGCTGACGGCGGCGGGTCTTGGCGGCCGTCCCCGGGGCCCGGAGGAGGAAGTGTGCTGCGCGGTCCTGGCGGGCGTTCTTGGGCGCGAGGAGGTCGGGGCCGAGGACAATTTCTTCGCGCTCGGCGGGCATTCTCTGCTGGCGGTGCAGGTTGTCGGCCGGTTGCGCAAGGCGCTCGGCGTCGACCTTCCCGCCAACGCCGTCTTCGCTCACCCAACAGCCAGAAACCTCGCTAAACATCTCAGAAACGCTAAACGGGCGGATGACAAGCCGATCGCGAAAACGGATCGTGGGACCGTGCTGCCGTCGGTCGGTCAGGAACAGCTCTGGTTTCTCTCGAGCCTCGAGGGCTCCAATGCCTACAACGTGCCGGACGGGTTTATCATCGACGGACCGCTCGACCTGGAGGCGCTTTCCGGCGCGGTCTCCGACATCGTCGCCCGGCACGAAGCACTCCGGACCCTGCTCGTGGAGGAGGACGGACGTCTGATCGCGAAGGTGTTGCCGCCGTCGCAGGTCGCCGTCCCGCTGGAGACGCTAGAAAGCAATGACGAGGCATCGATCCGCACCTGGTTCGAGGCGAAGGGTCTCGAGAGTTTCGATCTCGGTCGCGACATGCCGGTGCGCGCCTCGGTCGCGGTCCTGCCGGACGGGCGTCATCTGCTGGCGCTGGTGATGCATCACAGCGCCACCGATGGCGGTTCGGCCCCGGTGGTTTACCGCGATCTCACCATGGCCTATCACGCGCGCTGTCGCGGCCGGGCGCTTGCCCTGCCGCCGCTCTCGATCGAGTATTACGACTGGGCGGCCTGGCAGCGGGAACGCTTGGCCGCATCCGAGACAGCGGAGAACATCGATACGGTCGCAAGAAGGCTTGCCGGTGCGCCGCAGATGCTCGACCTGCCGGAGGATTACCAGCGCGCCGACCCGCAGGCTTTCGAGGGGGCGATGCTGCACCTGCCGGTGCCCGGCAAGCTCGCCCGTGCCCTGCGCGGCAAGGCGCGGGAGAAGCAGGCGACGCTCTTCATGCTGCTGCTCGCCGGGCTTGGCGTCACGCTGCAGAGGCTCTCGGGCGAGAGCGACATCGTGGTCGGTGCGCCGGCCTCCGGTCGGGACCGGGGCGAGGTGCAGGATCTGGTCGGCTATTTCGTCAACACGGTGCCGCTTCGTCTTCGTCTGGAGGATGCCGGTTCGCTCGACGAGGCGATCGAGATCGCGCGGCGCGAGGTTCTGGAGGGTTTCACTTTTCAGGACCTGCCGATGGACCGGGTGGTGCAGGCGCTCGCTCCGGATCGGGCGGCGGGGCGCACGCCGCTCTTCCGCGTGATGCTGGTCCTGCAGCCGGCGGACCGTATGGCTCTCGGACTCGACGGCGCGACCGTGACGCCGGTGCATGTCGATGCGGTCAGCGCGCGTTACGATCTTACCTTCGCCTTCGACGAACTCGGTGACGGGCTCGGGCTTGTGGTGCATTACGCCGCCGACCTCTTCAGCGAGGCGACTGCCCGGCGTTTCGCCCGGTATTATGAGAAGGTGCTCTCCGATCTCGTGGTCGAACCGGAAACAGATCTGGCGGCGCTCTCCCTCTTCGCGTCCGGTTCTCCTGAGCGTGCGGCGGAAGTCTCAGGTGCGGAGATCGTCGATGCACGCGGTGCGCCGGACGGGACGATTGTGTCGCGCTTCGCGGAGATGGCGGCGCGGCACGGTGCGCTTCCGGCGCTCGAGGGGGCGGACGGCGCCGCGCTGAGCTATGCGGAGCTGGACCGGGTGACGGACGAACTGGCCGCCGGGCTGGCGGCCCGCGGTGTCACGCGCGGTACGCCGGTCGGCGTCAGCATGGCGCGCGGGAGTCGGCAGATTGCACTCTTCCTGGCGGTGCTGAAGGCCGGCGGGGCTTATGTGCCGCTCGACCCGGAGCAACCGGGCTCCCGGCTTGCCGGGATGGCCGAGGATGCGGGTGTTGCCCTTGTGGTGACGGACGGCGGGGCGGCGGACTGGCTGCCGGGCGGGATCGCTGCGGTCTTGTCTGACGGTCTCGCGGTTCCGGGCGGGAGAGCGCACTGTCCCGCGACGCTCGGTGCTGACGCGGCCTACATCATGTTCACCAGCGGCTCGACCGGGCGGCCGAAGGGCATCCGGGTGCCGCACCGGGCGGTGCTGCGGCTGTCCATCGATCCCGGCTTCGCGACCTTCGGCCCCGGCAAGCGGGTCGCGCAGATCGCGACGACGGCGTTCGACGCCGCGACCTACGAGATCTGGTGCGCCCTGCTGAACGGCGCGACCACGGTCGTGATCGGACGCGAGGCGACTTACGACCCGAATGCTCTTGCGGCAGCGCTCGGCGCGGCCCGGCCGCACTCCATGTTTCTGACGACCGCGGTCTTCAACCGCGCGGCGGCGTCGGATATGGATGTGTTTGCCGGCATGGAAGAGCTGCTCGTCGGCGGCGAACGTGTCGATCCGGACGCGGTACGCGCGGCGGTGAAACGCTGGCCCGATCTCGGGATATCCAACCTTTACGGGCCGACCGAAACGACGACATTTGCCAGTCATTATCCCGTCGACCGGGTCCCCGAAGGGTCCGGGAATGTACCGATCGGCGGTCCGATACGGGGCACCGCGCTCTATGTTCTCGACGCTCATCTGGAGCCGGTGCCGCGCGGCGTCGCGGGCGAGCTCTATATCGGCGGTGCCGGTCTCGCGGACGGATATGTCGGGCGGCCGGGGCAGACGGCGGAGGTCTTTGTTGCCGATCCCTTCTGCAATGTACCGGGCGCGCGGATGTACCGGACCGGCGACCTTGTCCGGCGCCGTGCCGACGGAGCAGTCGAATATCTCGGCCGCGTCGACCGGCAGATCAAGCTGCGCGGCTTCCGCATCGAGCCGGGCGAGATCGAGGCGGCTTTGCGCGAGGTCTGCGGCGCGGATCAAACGGTCGTGGATGTGCGGGAGGTCGACGGCGACCGGGCGCTCTATGGCTGGGTGGTCGCGCCGGACGGCGCGGATACGCGGCGCTGGCGCGATGCGCTGGCGGAACGCTTGCCGGGCTGGATGGTGCCGCGGCGGATCGCCGTGCTCGACGCCCTGCCGCTGACGCCGAACGGCAAGCTCGACAGGGCGGTGCTCATGCTGCCAGAGGGTGAGAGCGAACGGACGGATGCGGGACCGGTGACATATGCCACCGACACCGAGCGCGCGCTTGCCGCACTCTGGTCGGAGCTTCTGGGTGGAGGGAACATCCGGCCCGATGACGGCTTCTTCAATGTGGGCGGCCATTCGCTGCTTGGCGTCCGCCTTGTGGCGCGGATCCGGGAGCGCTTCGGCGTCACCCTGCAACTGCGCATGATCTTTGAGCGGCCGGGTCTGCGGGCCATGGCACGGACGATCGACGATCTGCGCAAATCGGCAGGAGATGCGCCGGCAAGTGGAGGGGACGGCCCGATCACACGCAGGGCGCGGCGTTCCGGCAAGAGAGGTATGGAACTGACATGAGCCCCGATGGTCTCGGCGACAGGCTGGATGTCGTTCTCGAACCCGACCTGCCGCTTTCGACGATGCAGCTCGGTATTCTCGCCGAGCAATGGTTGGCGCCGCGGAGCACGCGTTACAATGTGCCCGTCGCTTTCCGGGTTCGCGGCCGGATCGATCTCGCGTCACTGCGTGCTGCGCTCTCCTGGCTGGCGGCGCGGCACGAGGTCCTGCGCACGGTCTACCGGGACGGTCCGGACGGACCCGTGCAGGCGATCGCGGAGGAGGTGCCCGAGCTTCTGACGGTCGCCTCGGTCGATGGCCCGGAAGCGCTTGGAGCGGCTGCCCGCCGGGAAGCGGGGCATGTCTTCGATCTCAGATCGGAACTTCCGCTTCATG
Organism: Nisaea sp.; assembly: GCF_965216895.1. GTDB lineage: Bacteria > Pseudomonadota > Alphaproteobacteria > Thalassobaculales > Thalassobaculaceae > Nisaea. Next base: position 2,352,430 of record NZ_OZ244205.1, on the reverse strand, counting down.
CCGTGTACATTTCCGCCAGTCCGGACGAGGGGGCGATCGTCCTCGTCTTCCACCATATTGCCGTCGACGGCTGGTCGCTGCGGCTGTTGCTGGACGAACTGGCCGCTGCCTACCGGGCCCGTACGGAGGGAAAGGCGCCGGACCTGCCGGAGCCGGACCTGCAATATGCGGATTGGGGCGCATGGCAGCAGGAGCATCTTGCGCGGCCGGAGGCAGAGGCCTTGCGTCGCGCTGCCATCGACCGGCTTGCTGCGATCGAGGAGGACTTCGGCCTGCCGCCGCGTCCGGCGCTTCGGGACGAAGCCGGCAACGGTGCCGAGATGCTCCCGTTCGAGCTGGACGGCGCGGCCGTCGCCCAGGCGGAGGAAACGGCACGGCGCCTCGGGATAAGTCTTTACGCCCTGCTGGCCGGAGCCTATGGGCTGGTCCTCGGGCGGCTCTGCAACCGTGAGCGGTTTGCTCTCGGCATGCCGGTCGCCTTGCGAGACCGGAGCGAGGTGCACCGCACCGCGGGGTGTTTCGTCAATACCGTAGCCTTTACGGTCGATCTCCGGCCGTTTCTTGATCGGGGCCAATTCCTTGCCGGGCTGCGCGATGCGGTGGTCGATGCGCTGGACGCGCGGGAAATCCCGTTCGAGCAGGTCATGCGCGGTCTTGCCGAGACGCGCGGCGACACGGCGCCGGCCGTCCGCTGTTTCTTCAACTTCGACGATGCGGGGATTGCGCCGCCGGCGCTGCCCGGGCTGGCGGTTGAGATCCTCGATTGCGACCGGGGCACGGCCAAGTTCGACCTGATGATGTCCATGGTGCGAAGCGGAGACGGCATCCGGGCCGGGTTCGATTATGCGATCGGCGTGCTGCCGAAGGAGGTCGCGCGCTCGGTGCCGGACCGCTTTCGCCGGGCGCTCGACTGGCTTTGCAGCGCAGAGGCCGGGCCACTCTCCGGTTTTTCTCTCGTCGAGACAGACGAACGGATCCGGACCGAGGTGCTCGGAACCGGCGAGGAGAGACCCGTTCCGGAAACCACGCTGGATGCCGCGGTTCGTTCCGCCGCGGAACGCGACCCGGAAGGCACCGCGGTCACCGCACCGGACGGGCGCCTTGGTTTCGGGGATTTGGTCGGCGCGGCCGAAGGACTGGCCGATCAACTCGCTGCGGTGGGCACCGGCCGCGGCGACCGTGTCGTGATCCAGGTGCCGCGCGGGTGCGCCTTGCCGGTGGCGATGCTTGGAGCGCTCCGGGCGGGTGCAGCCTATGTGCCGGTCGATCCCGGCATACCGGACCAGAGACTGAGGGATGTTGTTGCGGATGCCGCACCCTCGGCCCTGATCTGCGCGGCGGGGCGCGGTGCGGTTCTCGACGCGGCTTTGCCCGGAACCGTCGCCCTTTTCGAGGCGATGGGGACCGGCTTCCGGCGGGTGCGTGGCGGGGGTGATGCGCAAGTGCGCAGAGAAGCCCTTCCGGACGATCTCGCCTACATGATCTACACCTCCGGCTCCACCGGGCGGCCGAAGGGCGTGATGGTGCCGCATCGCGGGGTGATGAATTATCTCGCCTGGGCGCGCGATGCCTACATGATCGACGAGGGCGACGGCTCGGCGGTGCTGACCGCGACGGCCTTCGACGCCACAATCCTCTCTTTCTGGCTGCCGCTCATAGCCGCCAAGCCGGTGCACCTCCTTCCCGAGGACGGTGCCGTCGAGGAACTGGCGGAGCGGCTGGCCGCTGGCGCCGATTACGGCTTCGTCAAGATGACGCCGGCCCATCTCGACCTTCTGGCGGAGCTGAAACCCGTCGCGGCGCAGAAATCGGGCGCGCGCATGTTCGTCGTCGGCGGCGAGACCCTGTCCGTCGCCTCGACAGCGCCCTGGCGCCGCGATGCGTCCGAGATCCGGCTGATAAACGAATATGGCCCGACCGAGACGGTCGTCGGTTGCACCTGGCACGAGGCGGTTGCGTCGGGTGACGTGGCGGAACCGATCGGGACGCCGATCTGGAATACGAAGCTCTACGTCCTCGACCGCAATCTCGATCCGCTGCCGGCGGGCATGACCGGCGAGCTCTATGTCGGCGGCGCGGGCGTCTCCCGGGGCTACTGGCGGCGGCCGGGGCTGACGGCGGAACGCTTCCTCGCCGATCCGTTTGCGGCGGAGCCGGGTGCGCGGATGTACCGTACCGGCGATCTTGTGCGCTGGCGCCCAGACGGCACGCTCGACTATCTCGGCCGGGCCGACGAACAGCTGAAGGTGCGCGGCTTCCGGATCGAACCCGGCGAGATCGAGGCCGGCCTCCGCTCCATCGAGAGCGTCCGGAGCGCGGCGGTGATCGCGGTCGGCGAGGGCAGCGACAAGCGTCTGGTCGCGTTCGTGACCGGAGACGCGGACCCCGAGGCCTGCCGCGCTCGGCTCTCCGCTCTCTTGCCCGCGCACATGGTTCCGGAGCAGATCCAGAAACATCTCGCCCTCCCGCTGACCGGCAGCGGAAAGATCGACCGCCGCCGCCTCGCGGCTCTCGCGGCGGAACCGCCGGCGTCCATGGCAGGCAATTCCGACGCGGCGCCGTCCGGTGCCGACGCGGAGAAATGCGCCGCCCTGGTCGATCTGTGGCGGGCGGTCCTGAAGAACGACACTGCAGGCGCGGAGACCGATTTCTTCCAGTCCGGTGGCACTTCGCTGGCGGCGATCCGGCTGATCGCGCGTCTGAAACGGAACTTTGGCGTCGAGCCGAGCTTCGCCGATATCGCCGCCGCGCCGACGCCGGCCGCGCTCGCGAGCCGTCTCTTTGCCGGGCAGGCGAAGCAGGAAACCGCACAGCTGCCGGAGGTGCTTGAGATTGTCCGCGCGGTCCTTAAACAGCCGGATCTTGGCGCCGATGCCGATTTCTTCCAATCGGGTGGGACCTCGCTCGCCGCAATTCGCATCGTCGCCCGCCTGAAACGTGCGCTCGGCCGCGAGGTGGCGAACGACGTGGTGCATCGCGGGCGGACACCGGCTGGCATTGCCGCGCTGCTGGGCGAGACGCGCGCGCCGGCAACCGATGAAGGACCGCCGCTGAAACTGCCGGAGGGCGAGACGCCGATCGCTTCACCCGGCGAGGCTCAGCTCTGGCTCGAGCACGCGCTCGGCGCCGACGCGAGCGCCTATGTCATGCAGGCGGCGATCCGGCTTGCGATGAATGACCCCGAGCGGGATCTGGCTTCCGCTTTCGCGGCACTGGCGGCACGGCACCCGGTATTGCGCACGGCCTATCGGGGCGGCGCGGACGGAACCTCGGTTGAGATCGCCGAAGCGCCGAATCCGGCGATCCGGTCCCTTGACGGCGGCGACGATCCTGAGACGTCCGTGAGGGCCGCGGCGCGGGCGGATGCGGAAGAGCGTTTTGCCGTCGAGAATGGCGAGACCGCGCGGCTGACCTATGTCGCGGATCGGTCCGGGGCCGGTGTCCTGATCCTCACTCTGCACCACATTGTCTCCGATGGAACGACGCTTGGACTGCTGCTGAGGGACCTGACTGCGCTGCTGCAAGGCAAAGGTCTGTCCGCGCCGCCGCAGGCCGAATACCGCGCCTACGCGAAATGGCGCGGCGAGCAGGTCCGCGCGGCGGGCGCGGCGGAGACGGCATTCTGGAAAGCGAAACTGGCAGATGCTCCGGGTCCGCTCGCCTTGCCGGTGGACCGGCCGCGGCATCCGGGGCACCGGCCGCGAGGGGCATCGGTGCTGCTGCGCATCGACGCCGACATCGCCTGTCGCGCCGAAACGCTGGCGCGGGAGCGCGGCGGAACCCTTCAGGGCCTCCTGGTTTCCGCCTACGCCTTGTTCCTGCATCGTCTGACCGGGACCGACGATCTCGTGCTCGGCATTCCGGTGAGTGACCGGCCGGAAGGGTTCGAAGAGGTTGCGGGCCTCTTTCTCAACACCCTGCCGCTGCGCCTTCCCATCGACGGCCGCGAGACCGGTGGAGACCTGCTCGGCCGGGTGCGCGCGGGCATGACGGAACTCCTGAGCCATGCCGGCCTTCCGCTCGCCCGTATCGTCGAAGCCGTCAATCCTGAACGTCACTCCGGGCGAACGCCGCTGCTGCAGACGGTGCTGGACTGGCGCGAGGCTGCGACCGGGGAAGGGCTGCAGACGGATCTGGTCCCGCTGCAGGTGGCGACGGCGCCGTTCGACCTTGCCGCCAGTTTCGCCCGGGACACGGAAGGCGGGATCTCCGGCGGCTTCATCTATGACGATACGCTACTGGACGAAAATACCGTCGTGGCCTGGAGCCGGTCCTTCGCACTGTTGTTCGAGGGGCTGGTCGCCGCGCCGGAACAGGCTGTTGGAACGTTGCCTGCAGTCGCCGAGGACGACATGCCGCGCGCGGTGTTGCACGGTCCGGAACCGGGAGAGGTCCATGACCTCGGAACCTTGCTTGCGCAGAGTCTTGCGGAGCATGCGGAACGCCCTGCCCTCGAGTTCGACGGGACGGTTCTCACTTATGCCGATCTGGGGACGCGGGCGCGCGCCGTGTCGCCGCGCGGCGACACGGTTGCGATCGTCGCCACGGACGATCCTGTCGATCGCGTGGTCGAGGCGCTCGCGGCATTGCTGTCCCACAAGGTGCTTGCGCTGCTCGATCCGGCCTTGCCCGAAGCGCGTAAGGAAAAGATGCGCCGGATTCTCGCCGTAGTCCCGGAGGGAACGGACGGAGCCTATGTCCAGTTCACCAGCGGCTCGACCGGCACGCCGAAGGCCGCGCTGCTCGGCCGCGACGGGCTGGCCAACCTGATCCGGACCATCGGCCGGGATCTCGAAATCGGGCCGGACAGCCGGGTGCTGCAGCTCGCGGCGCCCGCCTTCGATGCCTGGGTCTGGGAAGTCTTCACCACGCTCGGCGCGGGCGGCACGCTGGTTCTGGAGGAACGGGAGGCTCTGCAGGCGGGGGCAGCGCTGGCCACAACCCTGGTGGAGCGTCGGGTCAGTCACGTTACCATCACTCCCTCCGCCTTGGCCGCACTTGGCGAGGGCGAGTTTCCCGAGCTCCGGACGGTGGTCGCGGCAGGAGAAGCCCTGCCGGCCGATCTCGTGGATCTCTGGGCGCCGGAGCGGCGGCTGATCAATGCCTACGGACCTTGCGAGACGACGGTCTGCGCGACGCTCGGGTTCTGCGAGGCCGGTCTGATCCCGGATATCGGCCTGCCGATAACCGGACTGTCCGTCACCGTGACGGATCGCTACGGCCTGCCCGCAATTCCGGGGTCGGTCGGAGAAATCGTGATCGCCGGGACCGGCGTCGGCCTCGGCTATCTCGGCGATGACGGCGCGCCGGCCGAAAGCTTCGTCACCGGACCGGACGGCGCGCGTGCCTACCGCACCGGCGACATGGCGCGGGTGAGCAGCGAGGGGCGAATCCGGTTTGTCGGGCGGGAAGACCGGCAGGTGAAGATCCGGGGCGTGCGGATCGAACTCGACGGGATCGAGCATGCGCTGCGCAGCATTGCCGGCGTCGTCCAGGCGGCTGCGGCGGCCGTGTCCGACGCGGACGGCCGACCGGCGCTTGCCGCCTGGGTCACCGGGCCGGCGCGGGAGGCCGCCGGCGCGCTCCGAGAGGCGCTTGGACAAAAGCTGCCGGAGACCATGCTGCCGGCATTCCTGACAGTGCTCGACGAGATGCCGATGACGGTGACCGGCAAGATCGACCGGACCGCGCTGGTACTGCCGGAAGCCGAGAGCGCGGTGGCGGACGAGACGCCGCGTGACGAAACCGAGGCGGTAATCCTCGACATCTTCCGGGATGTACTCTCGCTACCGAAGCGGCCGGGACGGAATCGGAACTTCTTCACTCTCGGCGGCCACTCGCTCCTTGCGGTCCGTCTGGCGGCCCGGCTCGGCGAGCGGTTCGCGCGCAAGCTGTCTCTGCCGCTGGTCTTCGCGAATCCGACGGCCGCCGGTCTCGCCAGGCTGATCACGGGCGGCGAGGACAGCCGTGCGCCTTGTCTCCTGCGGACATTGCGGGACGGTGCGGTTCCGCCCGCGTTTCTGATTCATCCGGTGGACGGAGTCGGCGCCGTTTACAGCAAGCTCGCCGGGGTCTGGGAAAGCGATCGCCGGATTGTCGCGGTGGAGCAGGGGACCGCTTTCGAGACCCTCGCCGCACAGGCGCAGGTCTATGCCGGTGTCATTGCCGAGGTAGTCGATGAGGGGGTTCCGGTTCTCCTCGCCGGATGGTCGCTCGGGGCGGTGATCGCGGCCGCGGTCGCGGAACGGTTGCGCGACGCGGGCCGGGATGTGAGGCTGGTGCTGCTGGATGCTGCGGCGCCGTCTGGCGGGGACGCCGGGGTTGACGCGGTGCAGATCGAAGCCGCGGCCGTCGAGGCCGGCGCCGATGCAGAGATGGCGGCCCGCGCGCGGGACAATGTTCGCATCACGGCGCAGCATCGTTTCGGCCCGGTTGCCGGACCGGCGGCGCTGGTAAGAGCAAGCGGCACCGAGCGTTCCGGAGCGGACGACGGGCTGGGTTGGGCGGCGGTGTTCGACCGCCTAATCGTGAGAGAGGCTGCAGGGACACACCAGACATTGCTGCGCGAGGGCGACCTTGCGGGGCTGACGCGGGTGATCGAATTGCTTTGGCACGAGCAGGGGGAGCGATAGGGCATGGCGACGCTGGACGGAACCGTACGGCAATTGTTCGAGGGAGATGATTTCGCGGTCATCGTCGAAGCGGACGGGAGCAGCGACAATGCGGCGTCCTGGGTCTCGGCCAACCTTGCAGGCGTCGAGGAACTCGCCAAAACCCACCCGGTCGTCGTGCTGCGCGGCATCGGACTGTCGGAAGAGCAAGGTTTCCCGCCGGTGCGTGATCTCCTGGTCGGTCGCCCGGCGAACTATGTCTATCGCTCGACTCCGCGCACCGAGGTGCTGGAAGGCGTGCTGACGGCGACGGAATATCCGGCGGGCGAAGAGATCCTGATGCATTGCGAGAACGCCTATCAGCGCGACTGGCCGCTGCGCCTTGTGTTCTGCTGCATTACGCCGGCGGAGACCGGCGGGCAAACGCCGGTGGCCGATGTGCGCAAGGTAACCCGGGCTCTCGGCGATGACCTTCTCGACGAGGTCGAGCGTCGCGGCATCCGCTACATCCGGAACTATCACGAGGGCTTCGATCTCGACTGGAAGATTGTGTTCCAGACAGAGGATCGCGGCGCGGTAGAGCGCTTCTGCAAGGCGAACGATATCGAATTCGAATGGACCGCGGACGGACACCTGAAGACCGCCCAGACCTGCCAGGGCACAGCGCGCCATCCGGTGACCGGCGAACGACTCTGGTTCAACCAGGCGCATCTCTTCCACGCTTCGGCCCTCGGAGAGGACGTGCTGGAGGATCTTGTGGACATCTTCGGCGAGGACGGCCTGCCGCGCGACGCCTGTTACGGCGACGGGGCGCCGATCCCGGGGGCGGTGCTGGAGAAAGTCCGGACGGCCTTCCAGGCTGCGGCGCGGCAGTTTGACTGGCAGGCGGGCGACGTGATGCTGGTCGACAACATGCTCGCCTCGCACGCCCGCCGGCCCTTTACCGGCTCGCGCCGGGTGCTGGTCAGCATGGGGCGGATGCATTCCGAGCTGGAAAAGGTTGCGGGCGCGGCGGAATAGGCCGCAGACAAGTAGGGACCGGGGAGGTCGAAACCATGCGCATCGCGCTCGTCAACATGCCGTTCTCGTCACTGCAGATCCCGTCGATCGCGCTGCACCAGCTCGAGACCGTGGTCCGTGAGAAGTTTTCTGACGCCGAGACCAGCGTGCACTATCTGAACCATGATTTCGGCGCGCAGGTCGGGCCGGACCTCTATGCCTGGATCTCGGAGAGTCTCGCCGGTCACACCTGCGGCTTCGGCGAGTGGTTGTTCCGCCATGCCGCCTTCCCGGAGCACGGTGACAATACCGAGGCCTATTTCGCTCGTTACCTGCACCATTTCGGAACGGCACAGGTCGAGCGCTATCACCGCGAGCTGGCACCGGTCAGGGCCGACCTGCCGCGCATCCTCGATGAGATGATCGAGACCCACGGTCTGGCGGATGCCGATATCGTCGGCCTCACCTCGATGTTCTTCCAGAACATGCCGAGCTTCGCTTTGGCGCGGCGACTCAAAGAGACAGGCTCGAAGGCGCTGGTGCTGATGGGCGGGGCCAATTGCGAAGGCAATATGGGCATCGAGATCGTCAATAACGTGCCCTGGCTCGACTATGTTTTCTCCGGCCACGCGCTGGTCAATTTTCCGAAATTCCTCGATGCCTTCCGCGCCGGCGAAACGGCGGCGATGTCGAAGATCGACGGTATCTTCAGTCGAAGCAACAGCCGCTCCATTACTGCGCTCGATCCGGCGGTGAAGGCGCATAGGCCGAGCGACGCGAAGCCGGAGCTGCAGGTCGAGGGCATCAAGGTGGACGGGCCCGAGCGCTCTCTCAACAGCGACGTACCGCTCGATTACGAGGTCTATCTCGAATCCTACAAACGTCATTTCGGCGATTACCGGGCGGACGAGGTGGAGCTGCTGTTCGAGACCTCGCGCGGCTGCTGGTGGGGCGAGAAGGCGCATTGCACCTTCTGCGGCCTGAACGGCGCGACCATGAAATTCCGCGAGATGGGTGTCGATCTCGCCCGCAAGACGATCCAGGAGATGGTCGACAAGTACGCGGACCGGGTGACCCGCTTCGCCAGCGTCGACAACATCATCCCCAAATCCTACACCGACGATCTCTTGCCGGAGCTGGACGTTCCGGACCACGTGACACTGTTCTACGAGGTGAAGGCGGATCTCTCCCGCGCGCAGCTGAAGACCCTGGCGAAGGCCCGCGTCGTCGAGGTCCAGCCGGGCGTCGAGTCGATCGCGACCGAGACCCTGAAGCTGATGCGCAAGGGCACCACCGCCTTCAACAATATCCGCTTCCTCGCGGACTGCGCGGCCGAAGGCGTGAAACCGGTCTGGAACCTGCTGGTCGGCTTTCCGGGCGAGTCCGCCGAGACCTTCGAAATGTACCGGGAGAACCTGCCGCGGCTGACCCATCTGCCGCCGCCTTCCGGCGTGTTTCCGGTGCGCTTCGACCGCTTCAGCCCCTATTTCACCCAGGCGGACTCCTTCGGGCTGGATCTGGAGCCGCTCGACTATCACGACCTGAACTACCCCTTCCCGGAAGAGGTGGTCTGGAACATGGCTTACTATTTCCGCGACCGAAAAATCGACGCGCCGTATCAGGTCGATCTCGCCGAGCACCTGGCGCATCTCCGCGAGGCGGTGACGAAGTGGCGCGCGCGCTGGGAATCCGATGCCGGAGCGCCGAGGCTAAGGCTGATCGAGGACGATTATGGCTGGCTGGTCGAGGACCAGCGGACAGGTCACAAGGTCGAGCACGAACTGGACGACCCGGATGTCGACCTTCTCCGGGCGCTGGAGACGCCGCAGGCGATCTCCAAGGCGCGCGAGATGAATGCCGACAGCCTCGCCTATCTGCAGGAACTGGGGCTGCTGTTCGAGGAGCGCGGCCGGGTGATGTCGCTGGTCATGGAAGGCACGCGGCACGATCTCGATGTCGGTCTGCACAGCTTCGCCGGCTCAAAGGGCCGGGCCGAGAACGCGGCGCTCGGTCTTACTTTCTGACGATGTCCGCCCCGAACACGAAAAAAAAGCCGCGGCAGAAGCGCCGCGGCTTTTTCGTTGAGCTCTGCGAAATGGCTCAGTTCTTTTTCTTGCTCATCTCGTCCGACAGCGACTCTTTCATCGCGTCCGTATCCACATCCGCGAGGGTACCTCCGGCTTCGAAATGCTCGATGAACAGCTTGCCGATGGTCCGGGTCGCGAGGTTGGAGAGCCCGGCCATGCCGACAAAGCCGACGCCGAGACCCCAGCCCGGAACGGATTTGAGGAAGGTGGTCACGACTCCGCTGGTGACGGCCCAGGGCGCGACGCCGCCGGCGATGGCGCTGAGAATGGTGCGGATCCAGCTTTCGGAGAACTTCACCCCGTAGAGCTTGCAGAGCGCCACCACCATGGCGACCTGGGTACCGGAGATCCCGGCGATGTCGGCGAACGGTATCGGCAGCACGCCGAAGGCCGAGGACCAGGCCGCATATTTCGAGACGATGGCCTGGGCCTGCTGGCGCTTCGCGGCAACATTGGCGACGACCGGTTCGGAGGCGACGGCTTCGGTTTCTGCAGTCATGGCAACACCTGCTGTGGTTGTTTGTGACGTGGACGACGAAGATGCTGCAGCCTTTTCCGGCTGCTTATCCGATGTTCTGGACGATGTCCGTGTGCTGCGCTTCGCAGCGGCACTCCGCGTTGCGGCCTTAGACGCGGCCGCAGCGGAAGATTTCTTCGCAGCGGTGGGTTTGGTTCCTGCTTTCGCGGTGCTCTTGCCTTCGCCGGGCTTGGCTGTCGCCGGTCGTGCCGTGGTGCGCCCGGCGGCTCTCGACGAGGTGCCCGGCCGCTGCGTGCGGCGAAGTTCCGGCAGTTTCTTGCTCATACGGCCTCGCTTGTCTTCCGTATTTTCGCGCGGCGCGACAGCAGTTTGTCGGTCTCGGCCGCGAATTCCGCAATTTCCGCAGCGGCTGCGCCACGGGGCTGGTAATAGCTCGGTGTGGTTCCCGCCAGAGCGGCTTCACCATAAGCGACCCGGGCCGGAAATTCCACATTCATGGGTTGCAGGCCGGCATCTTCCATCTGCCCCCGCATATGCCGTGCGATCACGCTGCCCCGGGTCGTCTGGTTGAGGATGAAGCGCACCGGCGCGGCACTGAGGCGCGCCACATGTTCCGCCGTATCGGCGGCCACCTGATAGTCGATCGGGGAGGGGCGCATTGGGATCAGCAGAAGATCGGCGCGGCGGATCGCTGCATCGGTCGCCTCCGACTGGAAGCCGGGCGTGTCGATGATAATGGAGTCGAACCCGTCCTTGAGAAAAGCGTCGATCTGTTTCTCGACGGTCTCGGGGCCGGCGGTGGCGGCTGTCAGGTCCGCCAGATCCTCGCCGGCCTCGATCCAGCGCACGAGCGTTCCGGCGGGATCGGCATCGATCAGCGCGACCCTTGCGCCTTTCTTGTGCCAATAGGCGCCAAGGCACATCGCTGACGTGCTCTTGCCGCTTCCGCCTTTCATGGTGACGAAGGAAATGATCTTCGCTGGCACCCGGCCTCCCTCGGGATGTTTGCCTATCCCTGGAGTTACTCGATGTAAAACTCAAGAATTGCAGAAGTTTAGCAGGCGATGCGATAGGTTGTCAGAATATTTTGCGACAAGGTGTCGCGACCGAAAGCGGAGGCAAGCGACGGAATGACAGGTCTTTCCGTGCCCACGTCATCCTGGCCTTTCCCGGAAACCGGCCTGCCGGTCGCCATGGCCGAGGCCGCCTTCGAACACCGGATCTCGGCGCCGGCCGATTTCGCCGCAGCGGGTATCCCGATGCCGCCGGAGCTGGCCGAGGCGGTGCCGATGCGCCGGGCGGCCCATCTCGCGGGACGGGTCTGCGCCCGGGAGGCCCTGCGCGCCTGCGGAGCGCCCGGGAGTCTCGTCGGACGCGACCGGTCGGGCGCGCCGGTCTGGCCCGCCGGATACCGGGGAGCGATCACGCATGCGGCGAAAGTGGCCGCCGCGGCGGCGATCCGCGCCGATGCCTGCCGGGGGCTCGGCCTCGACTTCGAAATCAGCATGACCGGCGAGGCCGCGGCGGAGATCTCCGATCTCGTTCTGCGCCCCGCCGACCTGCGCGGGATTGCAAGCCTGACGGGACTCTCTTTCGAAGAGGGCGCGACGCTTGTCTTCTCGCTGAAGGAAAGCCTCTACAAGGCCATCGCGCCCCTGCTCGGGACGTTCGCCGGGTTCGAGGACGCGGAGCTTGCCGGGATCGCAGACGGTCGCGCCCGCCTCCGCCTGGTGCGACGGCTGTCGGACGACCTGCAACCGGGCACCGAGGTGGACTGCGTCTATGCGCTGTCGGGCGGTCTCGTCCGCACGCTGGCCGTGCTTGCCTAGTCCGCCGCGTCGAGCCGGGAGAGGACCTTGCCGGCGATCTCCCGGTAGTCGAGATCCTCGCTGACTTCGGGGCCGAGCCCGAGCGCGCCCATGCGGGCCTGCCATTCCACCGTCGCGCGCGCCATGTCCGGTGCGAAGCCGAGATCGGCGACGGTCTTCACCACCTCGCGCATCTCCGCCGCCCGCCGGATGCCATGGGCGAGAGAGCGTTCGAAATCGTAGGACGCGCGGAAGCGCCAGTCGATCTCCGGGTTGCTCGCCTGCAGCGAGGAGAGCACCTCGTCATCGACTCCGGCACGGACGGCGGCGAGCACGCATTCGGCGGTCAGCGCCTCCATGCCCTTCATCATGATCGAGCGGATCATCTTGATCGAGGAGGCCGAGCCGACCGGACCCTCGACGATCCGCGGTGCCATCGGCAGGGCTTCGAGCAAAGGCTTCACGGTCTCTGCATGGGGCCCCGCGATCAGCAGCGGCGCCATGTTCCTTTTCGGGTAGACCGGCGCCATGACCGCGACGTCGACATAGCGCGCGCCGGCGGCCTCGACGGTCTCGGCGGCGCTCTTCTTCGTCGAGGGCGCGCAGGAATTGAGATCGAGCCAGAGCGCCCCGGGCTTCAGATGCGGCGCGCAGCCGCCGGCCGCGATCGCCGCCTGATCCGCCGTGACGGTGCAGAAGACCAGATCCGCGTCCTGCACCGCCTCCGCCGCGCTCATCCGTCCTGCGACGCCGAACTCCTGGTAGCGCGAGAGCATGGCGGGGCGCGCCGCTTCGTCGTCGGTCTTGATGTCGAAGACGCGGATGTCCGGCACGTCTTTCCAGCCGCTGACGATGGCGCTGCCGGCTTCGCCGAAGCCGATGAAGACAATTCTCTGGTCCATGGAATCCGATCCGTCTGGTGGGACCTGCATTCTGGCAGGCGAAAGCGGATCCGTCGAACCTCTTGCTGCGGAATCTCCTCCGTCAGCTCGCCAGATGGCTGGAGAAATGCGCCACCGTCCGCTCCCACGCGATCTTCGCCTGCGCCTCGTCGTAGCGCGGCGTCGAGTTGTTGTGGAAGCCGTGCCTGGTGCCCGGATAGACATGCATCTCGTAGTCCACGCCGTTCGCCTTCAGCGCCGCCTCGTAGCCGTCCTTGCCGGCATTCACCCGCGGGTCGTCCTCGGCATACTGGATCAGCATCGCCGCCTTGATCTTCGCGACGCCGGCATCCTCCGGCGCCCGTCCGTAGAACGGCACGCCGGCGGCGAGGTCCGCGCCCATCTTGACCGCGAGCCAGTTCACCACGCCGCCGCCGAAACAGAAGCCGGTGGCACCGAGCCTGCCGTTGGAGAGCTCGTGATCCTTGAGGAAATTCGCGCCGTTCAGCAGGTCGACCATCAGCTTGTCCCGGTCGAGGCTGCGCTGCATGACCTTGCCATCGTCGTCATTGCCCGGATAGCCGCCGAGCGGCCAGAGCCCGTCCGGCGCGAAGGCGAGGAACCCGGCGATCGCCGCGCGCCGCGCCACGTCCTCGATATAGGGATTGAGACCCCGGTTCTCGTGCACCACCAGGACCGCCGGAAACGGCCCGTCGCCGGCCGGCCGCACCAGATAGCCGCGCATCTCCTCCGCGCCGTTGCCGCCGGGCGAGTCGTAGAGCTCGTAGGTCGCCCTGATGCGCGGGTCGGTGAAGGAAATGGTCTGCGCCGCGGCGTATTTCGGCAGCAGCGCCTCTGCCATCGCGAGCCCGGAACCGCCGACCACGGCGATGGTCGCCGCCCGGCTCAGAAACTCGCGCCGCTCCATCGCGGAGTGGCAGTACTGGTCGTAGAGTTCGTAGATCTTCGGATCGATATCGCGTTCGTTCAGGTCCCTGCCTCCCTCCGGCCAGTGGTGTTTATTTGAGGGAGATAGTGTGCGGCGGGAGACGGGAAAGAGCGAGAGGCATTAACAGCGGTAACGAACTTTGCTGAATTTGCGAGCTGAACTTCCTATATGCGCCAAATGTCGAGGCGAAAACCAGTCGTAGGAAAATGTCATCTTTGCGGTGATACCGCTCGACTCACTTTCGAGCATGTCCCGCCTCGGGCAGCATACAACGGCTATCGAGTGCTTGAGGCCGACATCAAGAAAATCCTTCATGGCGACCTGAGAAGTGAACTGGACAACCCGTCCGGTCGAGTCGTTCAGGGAGGAGTTGGCAAGCACACGCTATGTCGTAGCTGTAATAACAATACGGGTAGCTGGTACGGGCCCGCTTATGTGGATTTCGTCAAATCGCTCTACACTCTCATGTGGCGCTTGCCTGACGGAGTTCCCGGGACCCTCATTGTGCCGGCACGACCCGTTGAAGTCCTGAAACAAATTTTGGCAATGTTTTGTAGTGCTGGACCGCCCGAGTTCGCGGAAAAGAATCCTGACCTCGTTAGGTTCATTCTCAATAGGGACGCTAGGGTGTTGCCGGATAGATTCAGAGTTTTTATGGGTGTTTACGATGTGCAAAACTCCCGTGCGGCTAGGAGTTCGGCTTTAACTGGCTTGCTCAATCTAGACGGCGAAAAGGGAAAGATTTTTTCAGAGATTTGTTTTCCTCCGTTTAATCTCGTCTTGTGTATAGATTCTCCGCCGCCTGATAAAAGGCTGTTTGAAATTACGTGGTTTAAAAACTTCACATTTGGTGTTGAGGCTGAGGTCACTCTCCATTTGTTTAGACTTCCGGTGGTGTCGCACTTCCCAGCTGACTACAGGAGTTCAGGGCAGATATGGAACAAGCCGACGGATCCATAATCGTGTAATGGGTGGATTGGTAGCGCGGGTCTTCTGCAACTCTATCTAAGAAACTTGAGGAAACATAATGACCCACACCATCCATATCCTGAACGGCCCGAACCTGAACAAGCTCGGCAAGCGGGAGCCGACGATCTACGGGCGGACGACGCTGGAGCAGGTCGAGGGTTGGTGTCGGGAGGCGGCGCGTGGGCCGATCGAGTTCAGGCAGAGCAACCACGAAGGCACGCTGATCGACATGATCCACGAGGCCGAGGACGCGGCGGACGGGCTGATCATCAATCCGGCGGGCCTCAGCTTCCAGTCGGTGCCGCTCCTCGACGCGCTGAAGATTTTCGAGGGGCCGAAAATCGAGCTGCATATTTCCAACATCCATGCCCGTGACGCGCTGCACCGGCACTCGATCATGTCCCCGGCGGTGACCGCCGTGATCTGCGGTCTCGGGCCGAGGGGCTATGTGACGGCGCTCGGCGCGATGTACGACCTGCTGGAGGCGGCGGACTAGGGCCTCAGAGCGGCCCGAGATCGCGCGACCAGGCTTCCAGCACCTGCATGCCGAAGGGATGCGGCGCTTCGGCGGGGCCGCGGTCATGCACCTCGCTCAGCCCGATGCGTTTCGCCGCCAGCCGCTTGCCGTAGCAGAGCAGGTGGTCGATCCCGGTCATCAGGAAGTGCAGCAGCGGCAGCACCTCGCGGAACAGCGCCTCGGCCTCCGCATGGCTGCCCGCCTGCCAGAGCTCGAAGATCCGGCTCTCGATATCGCAGCACTCGACGCCGGGGATGCAGCCGGTGCAGCCGGCGCGGAGATCGTCGATCAGGGTCATGCCGTTGCGGCCGTTCAGCAGCTCGAAGCGGCCGGCCGCGTCCTCGGCCAGTTTGCCGATATAGAGCGCGGGGCCCTCGGCCTTCAGGATGGAGACGTTCGGGTGCCGGCGGCTGAGCTCGATCAGGCCCGCATTCGAAAGCCCGATGCCGATATATTCCGGCGCGTTCTGGATTCCGACCGGGACCGGGGAGGCGTCGGCGACAGCGCCGAAGAAGTCGATCAGCGCGGCTTCCGACGCGGTCTTGACCGGCGGCGGCTGCAGCACGACCCAGGCGGCGCCGAGATTCGCCGCGTGGCGGACGCCCTCGATCTGGCCTTCCACGGTATTGTCGCTGATCGTCACACTGACCGGACGGCGCCCGACCGTCATCTCCAGCGTCCATTCCACATGCCGCCGGCGCTCGGCGACGGTCAGCTTGTTGCACTCGCTGGCCAGTCCGCCGACCGCGAGCCCGTGCACGCCCGCGCGCAGGCAGGCTTCGATCTGCGCCTCGTGCGCGCCCTTGTCGAGTTTGCCGTCCGCGCCGAACAGCGCGTAGAGCATCGGATAGATGCCTGTTGCCGTTTCTGTCATCGCCCCCTCCCAAGTCTGTTTTCCGGAATTCTGGGTGGGGGCGGGTCATGTGGCAAGGCTGGAAGCCGGGAGACGGACAACTGAGCTTGCGGACTCCGATCTGCCGCTCCTATTCGTTCCGGATCAGTGGTTCCGTTCTACGATCGGGAATTTCCTGGTCGGCAGTGCCGGTGAGTGTTGACTTGCGGGGGGCTTTGTCGAAGGGTCCCCTTTTCCAGGTTTAATGGGCAGTCGGAAGAGGGACCGACGGCGTCACAGGCGCCGCGGCGCGCACGACGACAGCGTAGCCGGACTGTCACAGATGGAGGGACCGGAATGACCATCAGGACGATTTTCACCGGACTTGCACTCGGAGCGGCGATGCTGACAGCCGCGGCCATGCCGTCTCACGCCGCCGACAGCGTGAAGATCGGCGACATGAACAGCTATACGCGGCTGCCGGCCTTCACCGTGCCCTACAAGAAGGGCCTCGACCTCGCGGTCGAGCATATCAATGCCAAGGGCGGCGTGCTCGGGGGGCGGATGATCGAGGTGGTCTCGCGCGACGATCTCGGCAAACCGGCCGAGGCGGTGAAAATCGCCGAAGAGATGTTCACACGCGACGGCGTGGCGCTGGTCTCCGGCAACCTCTTCAGCCATGTCGGTCTCGCGCTCGCCTCCTATGCCAAGCAGAAGAAGCAGCTCTACCTCGCCTCCGAGCCGCTGGCCGACGCGCTGGTCTGGGCGAAAGGCAACCGCTACACCTTCCGGCTCCGTCCCTCGACCTACATGCAGGCGGCGATGCTGGCGGAAGAGGCGGCGAAGACCGGCGCCAAGCGCTGGGCGACGATCGCGCCGAACTATGCCTACGGCAAGGAGGCGGTCGCCGCGTTCAAGCAGGTGCTGACCAGGCTCGTGCCCGATGTCGAGTTCGTCGCCGAGCAGTGGCCGGCGCTGTTCAAGATCGACGCCGCCGCGGAGGCCCAGGCGCTCGCCGCGGCCAATCCGGAGGCGATCTACAACGTCACCTTCGGCTCCGACCTCGCCAAGTTCGTACGCGAGGGCTCGCTCCGGAACCTGTTCGACGGCAAGACCGTGCTCGGCCTGCTCGGCGGGGAGCCGGAATATCTCGATCCGCTGAAGGACGAGGCGCCGGAAGGCTGGATCGTCACCGGCTATCCCTGGTATGCGATCGACACGCCGGAGCACACGGCGTTCAGGGAAGCCTACGAGGTGCGCTGGGGCGACTATCCGCGCAACGGCTCGCTGGTCGGCTATAACACCATGCTCTCCATCGCCGCCGCGCTGGAAAAGGCCGGCAGCACAGAGACCGAGGCGCTGGTCGAGGCCTTCAAGGGGCTCGAGGTCGAGACGCCGGTCGGCGAGATCACCTACCGGGCGATCGATCATCAGTCGACCATGGGCGCGTTCGTCGGCAAGACGGCGGTCAAGGACGGCAAGGGCGTGATGGTGGACTGGACCTATCGCGACGGAGCAGACTACCTGCCGTCCGACGACGAGGTGCGTGCGCTCCGTCCGGCGGAATAGCGCTCGCGCGCGGCGATCGGGGAAAATTCGATGGGGCTCCTGGTTGCCCAGCTTCTGGCCGGGCTGGCGAACGCGGCGGCCCTGTTCCTTGTGGCCTCGGGACTCTCGCTGATCTTCGGCGTGACCCGGATCGTCAATTTTGCCCATGGCTCGCTTTATATGCTGGGCGCCTATTGCGGCTATACGGCGCTGCAATATCTGACCGGGCCGCTCGGATTCTGGGTTGCGGCACTGGCCGCGGCCGCTGCGGTGGGCCTCTTCGGCCTGCTGGTCGAGAGCGTCATCCTGCGGCGCCTCTACAGGGCGCCGGAACTGTTCCAGCTGGTCGCGACCTTCGGCGTCGTGCTGGTGGTGCAGGACCTGACCCTGATGCTGTGGGGGCCGGAGGATCTGCTCGGCCCGCGTGCGCCCGGACTTGACGGCGCGGTCATGCTGCTCGGCCAGCCGGTTCCGGAATACGATCTCGCCCTGATCGCGGTGGCGCCGCTGGTGCTGATCGGCCTCTGGCTGCTGATGACCAGGACACGGGCCGGGATCCTGATCCGGGCGGCGACGCAGGACCGGGAAATGGTCGGAGCGCTCGGCATCAACCAGTCTTTGCTGTTCAGCGGCGTGTTCTTTCTTGGTGCGGCGCTTGCCGGGCTGGGCGGCGCGCTGCAGCTGCCGAAGGGCGGGGCCGACCTGACGCTGGATCTCGGCGTCCTCGCGCCCGTCTTCGTTGTCGTCGTGATCGGCGGGATGGGCTCGATCGGCGGCGCTTTCCTCGCCGCCGTGCTGATCTCCGTCGTCAATGTCTTCGGCGTGCTCTATCTGCCGGAAAGCACCCTGGTGCTGATGTATGTCGTCATGGCCGTCGTCCTCCTGATCCGTCCGCACGGCCTGTTCGGGCGCGCCGAACTGCAGGCGGGGCCGCCCGCGACCGGGATTCCGGACCGGCCGCTGGCACCGCTCGGGCCGCGCGGGCGGACGGCGGCGCTTGCCCTCTTCGGGCTGCTCGTCGCGTTGCCGCTCATGGGCAGCGACTTCGCGCTGGTGCTTGCGACGGACATCGTGGTCCTCGCGCTCTTTGCCGCGAGCCTGCATTTCATGCTCTCGCTCGGCGGGCTGATCTCCTTCGGCCACGCGGCCCTTTTCGGCGGTGGCGCCTATGCGGCGGCCCTTGCGGTCACCTACGCGCAAACCCCGATGGAACTGGCACTGCTTCTGGCGCCGCTTGCCGGAGCCTGGCTCGCTTTCGCCATCGGCTGGTTCTGCCTGCGGCTGAAAGGGGTGTATTTCGCCATGCTGACTCTCGCCTTCGCCCAGTTGCTCTGGTCTCTGGCCTTCCAGTGGACCGAGGTGACCGGCGGCGATGACGGGCTGATCGGAATCTGGCCCGCGGCCTGGGCCTCGGACGGCACGGTCTATTACTACCTCACGCTCGCCCTCGGCGGCGGCGGCGTGCTGGTGTTGCGCCATCTCGCCCACTCGCCCTTCGGCTACGCGCTTCGGGCGGCGAGGGATTCAGAAAGGCGGGCCCGCGTTTCCGGCATCCGGGTCGAACGGGTGCGGCTCGCGGCGATGGTGGTCGCCGGCACCATGGCCGGGCTGGCGGGCGGGCTCTTCGTCTTCTCCAAGGGCAGCATCTTCCCGAGCGCGCTGGAGATCGCGCGTTCCTTCGATGCGCTGATCATGGTCTTCCTCGGCGGCGTCAATGCGCTCGGCGGACCGGCCGTGGGTGCGGCGGCGCTGACCCTGCTGCAGGACTGGCTCTCCCGCCTCGAGAGCTGGCGCCTGTTGCTCGGCCTGACCGTCATCGCCATCGTGCTCGTGGCGCCGACCGGGCTCGCCGGCCTCGCCGGGCGCCTCGTCCGGCGCCGGGAGGCCCCATGAGCCCGGTTCTCGAAGTGCGCGGTCTCTGCAAGGCCTTTGGCGGCGTCCATGCGGTGGAGGATCTCCATTTCGATCTCCACGCGGGCGAGCGTCTCGCCCTGATCGGTCCGAACGGCGCCGGCAAGTCGACCTCGTTCCAGATGCTCATGGGCGAGCTTCGGCCCGATGCGGGAACCGCCCGCTTCGAGGGTGTCGATCTTGTCGGGCGCGACCCCCGCGAGATCTGGTCACTCGGTGTCGGCCGCACCTTCCAGATAACCTCTGTCTTCGCCTCCATGAGTGTGGTGGAAAACGTGCAGACCGCGCTCCAGGCGCAGAACGGTGAGAGCTTCGATCCGTTCCGCCGGGCCCGTGACCGGCGGCGCGAAGAGGCCATGTCCCTGCTGGAACGCGTCGGAATGGCGGCGCAGGCGGACCGTCCTGCCAGCGTGCTCGCCTACGGCGACGTGAAGCGTCTCGAGTTCGCCATCGCGCTGGCCGGCGCTCCGCGCCTGCTGCTGATGGACGAGCCGACCGCCGGGATGGCGCCGAAGGAGCGCCACGCGCTGATGGATCTCGTCTCCGGCACCGTCGCCGAGCGCGGCATAAGCGTGCTCTTCACCGAGCACGATATGGACGTGGTGTTCGGCCATGCCGACCGGATCATGGTGCTCGACCGGGGGCGGCTGATCGCCGACGGCGCACCGGACGCCGTCCGCGCGGATGCGAAGGTGCGCAGCGTCTATCTCGGCTCCGCCGCGGAGACCGGACATGCTTGAGCTCGACGCGGTCAACAGCTTCTACGGCAAGGCGCATATCCTGTTCGACGTTTCCTTCTCGGTCGGCAGGGGTGAGGCGGTGGCCCTGCTCGGCCGGAACGGAGCTGGCAAGTCGACTGTGCTGAAATCGGTCCTCCAGCTCGTCCGGCCGGAGAGCGGCAAGGTGCTCTTCGAGGGGCGCGACATCACGAAATTGCCGCCGCACCGGATCGCCCGCATGGGGCTCGGCTACGTACCTGAGGAGCGCCGGATCTTCGCCGACCTGACGGTAAGCGAGAATCTGGAGGTCGGCCGCCAGCCCCCGCGCGACGGGCTCCCGATCTGGACGCCGGAGCGACTGTTCGAGCTCTTTCCCAATCTTGCCGAGCGCCGCAATGCCATCGGCGGCACGCTTTCCGGGGGAGAACAGCAGATGCTGACCATCGCCCGCACCCTGATGGGCAATCCGCGCCTCCTGCTTCTGGACGAGCCTTCGGAAGGCATTGCGCCGGTGGTGGTTGAACAGATGGCCGGGGCGATCCGGCGTCTGAAGAACGCTGGCGTGACGGTGCTGCTTTCGGAGCAGAATCTGCGCTTTGCCCGCACCGTCTCCGACCGCGCGCTGATCATCGACAGCGGGCATATCCGCTTCGATGGCAGCTTCGCCGCGCTCGACACCGATGCAGGGATCTCCTCGAGCTATCTCGCTGTGTGATCTTTGTGCCGGTGGCGGTGCCAGGATTTGTGCGCCTCCTCGATCATCAGCAGGAGCAGGGAGACGCCGAGCAGAAGCAGCCACTCGGAAACCGCAACCGGCCGAAGCGACAGTACATCCTGGATCCACGGGATGTGCGTCGCCCCGATATGCAGGGCCTGTGCGGCCGGCACCGCGAGAATGAGAAAAGGGTTGCCCCAGAAACGAATCCGGAACAGGGAGCGCGTCTCCGAGCGGCTGGAAAGGGCGTGGATGTTGCCGAACAGGATCATCAGCATCAGCGTGAGGTTGCGGGCCTCCTCCGCGCTCCTGCCGCCCGATATCAGCCACTCGAAGACGGCGAAGGCAAGCAGCCCCATTGCCGTGCCGGTCACCAGCACATGGCCGACGATGCGCCGGTCGAAGATCGGCTCGTCCGGGCGCCGGGGCGGGCGCTTGAGCTCGTTCCCCTCTTTCGGCTCGAAGGCGAGGGCGACGTCCTGCAGGCCGTTGGCAATGAGATTGAGCCAGAGCAGCTGGACTGCGGTGAGCGGCATCGGCAGGCCGGCGAGCACGGTGAGGAAGAACAGCAGCAGGGCCGAGAATCCGGTCGCGACCAGCAGGGCGATGACCTTGCGGATATTGCCGTATACGACGCGCCCCTGCTCGACCCCGGCGACGATCGAGGCGAAGCGGTCGTCCGCGATGATCAGGTCCGCCGCCTCCTTGGCGACGTCGGTGCCGCGCTTGCCCATGGCGACGCCGACATTGGCGCGGCGCATCGCGGGGGCGTCGTTCACCCCGTCCCCGGTGACGGCGACGAAATGGCCGGCACGCATCAGTGAGTCGACAATCTGTTGCTTCTGCAGGGGCTCGATCCGGGCGAAAACCCGCGCCGGTTTCACAAGGGAGTCGAGCGCATCCGGTCCTTCCTGCTCGGCCTTGCGCAGGACACTGCCGGTCACGACGTCGCCGGAGAGGTTCCGGATGCCGAGATTGCGGGCGATTGCGCCGGCCGTCGCCGGGTGATCCCCCGTGATCATCGCGACCTCGATCCCGGCCGCACGGCATCTCTCGACGGCATCCTTCGCGTCCGGTCGAATCGGATCGATCATCGCGACCTGACCGAGAAATGTGAGTTCCGAAAGTTGGTTGAGCGCGCCGGTGATGCGGTTGGTTTCGCGTCGCGCGAGCGCGATTACGCGATACCCCTGCCGCGCCAGTTCCACGGCCTGGACCTCGATGGCGGCGCGGTCGACCGGAACCACCCCCTCGTGGGTCAGCATGTGACTCGACATCGCGGCGAGCTTTTCCGGGCTGCCCTTCACATGCAGGCAGGCGCCGGCGCCGAGTCGGGTCAGGCTGCCGGACAGCGCGCGCTCCGACTCGTACGGGATCATCTCCAGTTGTGCCTGTTCGGCGCGCGCCTGGCGCAGCGAGAGGCCGAGCTTCTTTGCGAGGACAAGGAAGGCGACATCGACGATATCGCCTTCCGAGACCCATTCACCGCCCGCATAGTCGAGACAGCTCTCGTTGGCGAAGACACCCGTCAGGCAGATGTCGCGCAGGCGGTGATGCTGTTCCGGCGAACCGACGCTCCCGGGACCGACGCCGGAGCCGCTGACCTCGAACTCGGAACCGCCGGGCAGCACGATCTTCGTGATGGTGAGCTCGTTGACGGTGAGCGTGCCGGTCTTGTCGGAGCAGATGAAGGTGCAGGAACCGAGGGACTCGACCGCGACCAGCTTTCGGATGATCACATGGAGCTTCGCCATCCGCCCCATGCCGATGGCAAGCGCGACAGTCAGGGCCGCCGGCAGACCTTCCGGAATGGCGGACACGGCGAGGCCGATCGCCATCATCGCCATCTCGCGGGTGTCGTAGCCGCCCACCTGGAACATCAGCAGGATCAAAGCGAGGATCGAGAGACCGATGCCGGCCGCCACTTTGTAGGTGAAGCGGCGGATCCGGATCATCAGGGGCGGCTCGGAGCGCCGTCCGGTTCCGATTTCCCGGGCAATCGAGCCGATCTGGGTGGAAAGCCCCGTTGCCGTCACCGTGCCGACGGCACGGCCGTGGGTCACCACGGTGCCGGCGAAGCACATATCGACCCGTTCCGTGATCGGGGCGTTTTCCGCCATTTGCGCGCCGGCATTCTTGGTGACGGCCAGGGACTCTCCGGTCAGGGCGGACTCGTCGATCGCGAGACTGCGCGCGGTGCCAAGCCTGATATCGGCCGGCACCTTGTCGCCGGAGGCGAGCAGGACCAGGTCGCCCGGAACCACGGCCTCGATGTCGATGTTCTGGTCCGCACCGTCGCGGCGCACCCGCGCCGAACCACGGACCATCTTGCGAAGCGCCGAAGCGGATTTCTGGGCCGCGTATTCCTGCGCCGTGCCGATGACCGCATTGATCAGCAGAACCACGAGGATGAAGACCGTGCTCGGGACCTGTCCGATGGCCAGAGAGGCAAGCGCGGCGATGATCAGGATATAAATGAAAGGACTGAGAAACTGCCGGGCGAAGAGGGCGAGAGGTCCGGACAGTCTTGGTTCGGGTAGGCGGTTCGGACCGAACTCGGAAAGACGCCGTGCGGCTTCCGCGGAGGTCAGTCCGTTGGCATTTTCGCAGTCCACGTCAGCTGTCTCCGGCGATGTCGCATGGCCGCGGCCACCTTATACCGCGCCGCACAATCGGCGGAATTGACCTGGCGCAATTGCCTGCTCGGCTGGAAGAACGTGTCGCTCTATTAGCGGGAGCCGGCGACCTTCAGGTCGTCGAGCGCATTCCTGAGGTAGCCAACGCGCGCTGCCGGCAGCCAGACGGAGACCGTGGTTCCAACGTCCACTTCACTTTCCAGGGTGAGGCTGCCGCCGTGCAGTTCCACCATCATCTGAGCCAGTGGCAAGCCGAGGCCGGTGCCGCTCTGCGAGGCCGTGATTTCGTCGTCGAGCCGCTCGAAAGCGGTCAGGGCCTTCGGTATCTGATCGGACGGAATGCCGCGCCCGGTATCTGAAATATGGAACTCGATACCACCCTTGCGGAAATCGCCATGACGCGGCCTGAGAGACACGATCGCTTTCACGACCCCGCCCGACGGCGTGTACTTGACCGCGTTGCCGAGCAGGTTCAGCAGCACCTGCTTCATCTTTGTCGCATCGACATCCAGTACCAGTTCCGGGTCAACCTCGGAGCGCTGCAGCTCGATGCCGCGCTCGTCCGCCAGAGGCTTCACCAGCCGAACCGCCTCGGTAACGAGAGCGTCGACGCCGACGATCTCTTCCTCCAGCGAGTCCTGACCGGCCTCGATCCGGGCGATGTCCAGCAGTTCGTTGATGATCTTCAGAAGGTGACGGCCGCTCTCGCGGATATCGACCGAGAATTCCCGATAGCGCTCGTTCTCAAGCTTGCCGAGCGTGCCGTGCGCCATGATGTCGGAGAAACCGATGATGGCATTCAGCGGCGTGCGCAATTCGTGGCTCATCGCGCGCAGGAAGCGGGTCTTCGAGCTGTTGGCGAATTCGGCGGCCTTCTTGGCGATCTCGAGCTCGCGGGTCCGTTCGCGAACTCGGTCCTCGAGGTCCCGGTTGAGGTCACCGAGATCGGCTTCCGAGCGGCGCAGCTCCTCATTGACGGAGCGTAGAGTCAACTCGCGCTGACGCTCGCGTTCTACCATCGTGTTGTAGGCTTGGACGACCAGTCCCATCTCGTCGCGGCTCTGCCAGTTCACGGTCTGCAGTTCGCCGCAGTCCGAGGATTCGCGGATGGTTGTGAGCAGGCGTTTGAGGGGGCGGTCGACAAGAAAGTAGAACCCTACGACGACGGCGATCAGCGCTGCCAGGAAGGCAACGGCGATGGCCGCCGCACCGGCGGTGTATTCAAACCGGCGTGTTTCCGTCAGTTCCCTGTCCGTGAACATGACCCGCAATGACCACAGTCCGTCCTTGGAGGCGGGGATGCTGATCTCGAGTCCCTCGAGATTCTCCGGACACCCCTGCGAAGACGGCAGCGCCATAGCCGGCGCCGCGTCACCTCTTGCAAGTTCGGCGCAGAGAAAGGCGCGGTCGGCGGCCAGCGGCGACAACAGATCGCGGGCCAGGAAAGGTTTGTCGTATGCCGCGTGACGGTCGACGGCGAGGGCCGTGCGGGCGGTCAGATTGCCGATCCGGCTTGCGAGAAGCTCCTCGTCGGCGAGCGAAGAGGTGAAGAGAAGCAACCAGATCCCCGGTACGATCAGCGCAAGAAAGGTCACGCTGACAATCGTCAGCAGCTTGACCTTCAGCACTCTTGGGAATGGCGGATTCGCGCCCATGCCGGCTTACCTGTATTCCATGCGCTTCCCGACTACTGGAGCCGTTTCACCTTTCCGGACTTCATCAGGTTGGCCACCAGCCCGTGGTTCGATACCGCGGTGTGAAAGACGACGTATTCGTTCGCTTTGCGCGCCATAAAGTAGTCGATGTGGAGGTCCTTGCCGGTATCGTCGCGAAAATCGAAACAAAGGACGTAGTGCTCTCCCATTGACAGGATAATCGGATGCGCGGTCACCGGATGGATCTTGCGGACCTCGCCGGCTTCCGTGTCGAGGTATAGAATGGCGCCATCGACCGAGATCTCATCCACATGACGCTGCATGGCGGCCTGAAGGGCGACCTTTTCGGAAAGGCTCTGAGCCTGCGTATGACCGGTCGAAGCGACAAGTGCGGCGAGGATGAAAAGGCCGAGTGCGAAAGGTTGAAATCTGAACATGCTTCTCTCGTCTGAACGGGATAATTCTCCTCTTCTATCATTGAGAAAATAAAGAACCGGTTAATTCTGGAACATTGGTTCAATTACATAAAATGCCCTACATATCTATTGGTGATCCGGCCCTGTATTTCGCTCTCCGGGATTATTCTTGCGCCGATTGACTGTGCGCGCCGACCGGATAGTCTCCTGACCCTGACATGTCCCGTCCCCAGACCTCCGGGTTTTCATGCTCACATTCGCAACGGCGATCTTCTTTCTCATCATCACGCCCGGAATCGGGGTCTTGACGACGGCCGGCGTCGGGGCCGGGTACGGTTTCGGCTCGGGCATCCGGTTCCTGATCGGGCTTTTCATCGGTACCAATGCGGTGGCCATTTTTGTGGTTACCGGGGTCGCCGCCATCGTGCTGGCCAACCCGATCCTCGGACCGGTGCTGCTCTACGCATCGGTGGCTTACCTGCTCTATCTGGCCTTCAGGATCGGCTGGGCAGGCTCGAAGGTCGCCTTTGTCGAGCGGCAGACGCCGCCCGGGGGCGTCGGCGGATTCCTGCTGCAACTGATCAATCCGAAGGCCTATGCCGTCAATACCACCTTGTTCTCGGGCTTCCATTTCATGCCCGGGAACTTGAGCATGGAACTTGCGCTGAAATTCCTGATCATCAACGCGATCTGGATCCCGGTGCATCTGATCTGGCTCTGGGCCGGAGTCTCGCTGAAGCGACTGGACCTGTCGGAGCGCAGCCAGTCCCTGATAAACAAGGGCATGGCGCTGTCCATGCTGATCGTTGTCGGACTCGCGGCGATGAAGGGCTGACAACGAAGGGAGGCAAGAATGAGCGGAACTGTGGCAGGGGCTCCGGAGGTCGGTTACGACCTGCCGGCGGTGGTCGGCATGTCCGAGGCCGAGATTGAAACGCCCTGTCTGGTCATCGATCTTGACGCCTTCGAGGGCAATCTCCGCCAGATGGGCGAGTTCTGCGCCGGGATGGGGGTGAAACTCCGGGCGCACGGCAAGATGCACAAGTCGGCCGACATCGCCCGCAGGCAGATCGAGATCGGCGGTGCAACGGGGATATGCTGCCAGAAAGCCTCCGAGGCCGAGGCCTTCGCCCGCGGCGGCATCACCGACATCCTCGTCACCAACCAGGTGCGCAGCCCGCGCATGATCGACCGGCTCGCGCGGCTCGCTGGTGAGGTGTCGCTCGGCGTCTGCGTCGACGACCTCGACAATGTCGCCGAGCTTTCCTCGGCGGCGGTCCGACACGGCAGTGAGATTTCCGTATTGGTCGAGATTGATTGCGGCGCCGGCCGTTGCGGCGTCGAGCCGGGCGCGCCGGCGGTCGAACTTGCGCGCGCGGCGGAAGACGCAGCGGGACTGCGCTTTTCCGGCATCCAAGCCTACCATGGCGCGGCACAGCATGTCCGCGACTTCGCGGACCGGAAGGCGCGGATCGAGGCCGCGATCGATCTGGCACGGAAAACCCGGGACGCGATCCTTGCGGCAGGCCTCGCCTGTCCGACGGTCACGGGGGCGGGGACCGGAAGCTACATGTTCGAAGGCAGTTCCGGAGTCTATACCGAGCTCCAATGCGGCTCCTACGCGTTCATGGACGCGGATTATCAGAAGGTCCGCGATGCAGGCGGCGCGCCGATCTCTGAATTCCGCAACGCATTCTTC